>NZ_JAGTUL010000019.1:0-116580 GCF_018224605.1 Shewanella sp. M16
GTATTAATAACGTAAATCCAATCAGATGATAAATAACTGCAGATCATCTAATACCGTAGACAAAAAGCATAAAAATCAACCACAAAAAAGCGGCCCTTAGGCCGCTTAATGTTCATTCAAACTGAATCAGAACTATTTAGTGTCAGGCTTAGGTGGATAATTTGCCATTACACTGCCCACTGCTTGATTGATGATCTGTACTCTTTCTTCTGGGGTATTTTTGTCGCGAATGGTATCGGCAACAGAACCACGCCAGATCAGTTTAGTGGTTTTATTATCAACCAAATCAATAATCAGGGTACCGACTTCATATTCTCTTACTGTGGTTTGGGTCTGCATATTGCCGCCCCAACCCCATCCTGGACCATAGTATGGGTTGTAGCCAAAATTACTATTGAAGGTATCAACATTAATCTTCTTATCAACTTTGGTCAGATAATTAACAAGTACATCAGCATCTTTTGCATCAACTAATGTCATCCCCTTACTCGCTAACTGGCTATTCACCGCTTCTCTGACCCGTTGATCCATCAAGCCATCTAGATGATATCCGGCAGAATCCGTTTTCTGAGCAACCCAAGCATAGGTTTTATATTGGGTAAAATTTGCGCTAGGGTCAAAATCCCAACCAGACTTCATCGAACTACAGGCACTGAGTGCCAACACAGCTAATGCTACAAAAATATTTTTCATCTTAATTTCCTCAGATGTTCGACCCGAACAAAGACAAGTATCAGAGATATGAATTTAGCTTACAGAGCAATAGCCAAATCTACAACTCAATTGATTAAAAAGCAGCATCTCATTCAGCTTGACTTCAGCAAAGCCAAAGATGATAATGATTATCAATTAAGATTTAAAGGGGTGTTGAAATGTACTGGTTTATTAGCGCGTTTATGGTTGCATCTGCCATTTTTTTCCTTGCACCAGAAAAAATTTCTCTCGAGGCGAATAACGCAAAAATTAAACGTCATTTGCCTACCAGTTTACTGATATTACCCCTCCTAGTGCTTGGCTGGTTGGTTATTGATACCATTGCTAATGGCACTAACTATGCCACAGTCGCCGCATTTGGTTTTGTTACAACAGCCTGCTTAATTGCATTACCTAAGTTACATAAATTTATTATGCCCAGTGCATTACTCACCGCTGTGGCGCTGATAGCCATGGTATTCATGCGAATGAATTAATCCTGAGCTTTAAGCTTACTTTTCAAAAATATGCTTACTTCCCTGCAAAGAGTTAGCATTTTGTATTGGCCACTTAAGGAGAATCCTCAAGTGGTCTTTTTTTACCTCCCAGAACCTCTGCAAATTTGATAAACTGAGTCGGTATAAGTCACCTTCTAATATCAATGAATGAAACCAATGAAAGCAGATCCTAATGTATCCTTAGTGTACAGCACCGACAAAGGCCGTATAAATGCAGAGCCCGCCACTAAAGCGATTCCGGAATCCGATGGCATAGTCAGGATCCATAGAGACAGTAAAGGCCGCAAAGGTAAAGGCGTTTCGATTATCTCTGGGTTAGGTCTCGATGAAGCAGCGTTAAAAGCAATGGCACAAACCCTTAAGAAACAATGTGGTTGTGGTGGTACGGTTAAAGATTTCACTATTGAAGTCCAAACGGACAACCGCGAGCAATTAAAGCTATTACTTGAGAAACAAAACTACAAAGTTAAATTAGCTGGCGGTTAATCTCGCCCGACTTAGCAATATAGCAGCAAGCTAGATCAACTTAGCCACATCAAACGGAGTAGTTTAATGGAGAGTTTGCAGAACCATTTCTTAATTGCGATGCCCTCACTACACGGTACGTTTTTTGAACGCTCAGTCATTTATATCTGTGAACATGATGCCAAAGGCGCCATGGGGCTGGTGATCAATAAACCGCTCGGTATCGAAGTTAATTCGCTATTAGAACAAATGGATTTGCCGGCAGAGCAAGTCTCCGCGGATTTAGTGCTCAATGCCAATGTCATGATGGGCGGCCCCGTCTCCCAAGATCGCGGCTTTGTGCTGCATACCTCTCAGCCCTATTGGGCCAATAGCACAGATCTGGGTTGTGGTTTAATGCTAACCACTTCACGTGATGTGTTAACCGCGATTGGAAGCAACAGATCGCCCGAGAAGTTCCTCGTCGCCTTAGGTTATGCAGGGTGGAGTAAAGATCAGCTCGAACAAGAGCTTGCCGATAATTCTTGGCTCACAATTCCAGCAACGAATGCGCTCTTGTTTGACATTAAACACGAAGACCGTTGGCCACAGGCCAGTCGTGCTCTCGGATTTGATGCTTGGCAAGTTTCAGCTCAAGCGGGTCACGCTTAAGCCTATTTATTAATATAAGTCCGCATACTATGAATTCGAAAACCGTATTAGGCTTTGATTTTGGCACTAAGAGCATTGGTGTGGCTATAGGCCAAGAGATCACAGCCAGCGCCACACCATTATTATCACTCAAGGCCGTCGATGGTATCCCAAATTGGGATCAGATAGGCGAATTAATCAAAGAGTGGCAACCAGACTTAGTCGTCGTTGGCCTCCCCTTGAACATGGATGGCACAGAGCAAGATATGACCCACAGGGCGCGTAAATTTGCGAACCGCATCAATGCTAAGTTCAAAGTCAAAATAGCCACTCAAGATGAGCGATTAACTACCACTGATGCTAAGGCCAGATTATTCGAATTGGGCGGGTTTAAGGCACTGACCAAAGGTCAAGTCGATGCGGTGTCTGCCGTCCTTATCATCGAAAGCTACTTCGAAAATAACTTCAGCAAGTAATGCCACAATAAATAAAACTACAAAAAAAGAAAAGGATAAGTTGCCTTATCCTTTTAGTTTGATGTTTAACCCGATAAATTACCGGATCAAAAATGTGGCTTCACTAAGTTGGCCATCATAGTAATGTGTGCATCATCATCGTTTAGTGCAGCGATGTAACGGAACTTCTCACCACCCGCCTCGGCAAAGAGATGACCATTCTCACCAACAATTTCTTCCAGCGTTTCTAAACAATCAGCGCTAAAAGCTGGGCAGACGATAGCAATATCACGCACGCCTTGTTGCGGCAACGCTTTCAAAGTCGCATCGGTATAAGGTTGTAGCCATTTGGCTTTACCGAAACGCGATTGGAAAGTCATGACAAACTCATCTTTACCTAACCCAAGCTTTTCGGTGACAAGTCGAGTTGTTTTCATGCAGAAGCAGTAATACGGATCACCTAAATGCAAATTACGTTCAGGCATTCCATGGTATGACAACACCAATTTTTGCGGTTTACCATGGGCTTCAAAATCAGCCGTGATCGAATTGGCTAAAGCATTAATAAAGTCAGCATTGTCATGATAAGTATTAATAAAATGCAGTGCTGGAATATAGCGCCACTTGGACAACTCAGCCGCAATCGCATCAAAAGCAGAACCCGTAGTTGGCGCCGCATATTGGGGATACAGAGGTAACACCACGATTTTATCAATGCCATTTTGATGCATAGTTTGCAATGTACTGGCGACCGATGGACTGCCATAACGCATGGCTAAATGCACAGAAACATCATGGTTATCAGAGTTAAGCTTATCCGCTAACTTTGCCGTTTGACGCAAACTAATGTCCATTAACGGTGAACCTGCCGCAGTCCATACCTTTTGGTATAATGCTGCCGATTTTGCTGGCCGTACCCGCAAAATAATCCCGTGTAAAATCAACATCCACACTAGCTTAGGAATTTCGACGACTCGGGGATCCGCTAAAAACTCTGCAAGATAACGTCTAACAGCAGATGCTGTGGGTTCATCTGGAGTACCTAAATTCAACAACAACACGCCTACTTTGCCGCGCTGCCCGTGTCCAACTTCTTTGGATAAGCCTGAAAATTTAGCCAAAACAGCCTCTTAATTAATAAATATTCGTAAGATTAAAGTACAGATTCTATCGCTTGCTTAAGCTCTTCACTATCTGGCTTCACTTTAGAATTGAACTGTTGCACAACCGCACCATCACCGCTGACGACATACTTATAAAAATTCCACTTAGGCGCACCGGTTTTTTCGGCTAAGTATTTGAAGACACTATTAGCGTCACTACCACGTACTGGCGATGTCGACAGCATAGTAAAGGTGACACCGTAATTGATGTAACACACCTTAGCCGTATCTTTCTCATCATTTTCTTCTTGGAAAAAATCATCCGATGGGAAACCAATGACCACTAAGCCTTTATCTTTGTAGTTTTCATGCAATTTTTCGAGCGCTTTAAACTGCGGGGTGTAACCACAGTTACTGGCCGTGTTAACAATCAACACTGGTTTTCCCTGAGTCAATTCACACAGATTAACTGTCTCTTCAGAATGTAATTTTCGTACTTCAAGGTTCAGATACTCGGGACAAGTGGCCGCCATAGCGCCAACACTCATCAAGCTCGCTGTCATAGCGAATATCATGGGTAATTTTTTCATTGCTTTCTCCTTTACCAGTACATTACGCAAACGCACAAGGTAAAGATCATATTGAATTAAAAAATAAAAGCTATGGTTAACGACTGCATAGCGATGAAGTAAAACCGATTGAGCTGAACGAAAATCTAACTACACCAACAAAAAGCAGCCCATAAAGAGCTGCCTAACCCAGAACCTGACTATCGCGTTAGTCCATGTCTAAGGTGACACCTTCCATAAAACCTGAGCCCGTGGATTCTTTATTCTGCAATTTAATCATCAAACGTAAATCGTTTGGTGAATCAGCATGGTGCAGCGCATCGGCGTAACTAATCTCGCCATCGACATAAAGTTTCAGCAAGGCCTGATCGAACGTCTGCATGCCCTGCTCGTTGGATTTTGCCATGGTTTCTTTGAGTAAATGCAGCTCGTTCTTCGCAATTAAACTCGCCACCCTTGGGGTGTTAATCAATACTTCAATCGCGGCGCGACGCCCTGTGCCATCGACTTTAGGGATCAATTGTTGCGCCACAATACCGCGTAAATTCAATGATAAATCGAACAATAACTGTTGGTGTTTACTCTCAGGCACGAGATGCATAATCCGGTCTAACGCTTGGTTGGCGTTGTTGGCATGCAAGGTTGCCATACAAAGGTGACCCGTTTCAGCAAATGACAGCGCAAACTCCATCGTCTCTTGGGTACGAATTTCACCAATCAAGATCACATCGGGAGCTTGGCGAAGGGAGCTTTTTAGCGCCGCATCAAAAGACTCAGTATCTATACCCACTTCACGCTGAGTGATTATGCTTTTTCTGTGGTCGTGAACGAATTCAACCGGATCTTCAATAGTCAAAATATGCCCACGGGCATGACCATTGCGATAACCCACCAAGGCCGCCAAAGACGTTGACTTACCCGTTCCCGTTCCGCCTACCATAATGATGAGACCACGTTTACTCATCACCAGATCTTTTAGAATAGGCGGCAATTTTAAATCATCGACATCAGGGATTTTAGTCTCAATACGGCGCATCACGCAGCCAGGCGATTCACGCTGCCAAAAAGCGCTCACCCGAAAACGACCTAAATCCTTTGCCGCAAAAGCGAAGTTACACTCACGAGTGGAATGAAACTCTTGCTTCTGAGCCTCTGTCATTAACGACTCAACAAAATCCAGTGATTGTGCTGGTGTAAACGCACTTTCTGCCAAGGGACGCAATTCACCGTCAATCTTGGCACTCGGCGGAAAACCCGCTGTGATGAACAAGTCGGAGGCTTTGCGTTCCACTATCACTTTTAAAAACGGACGAACATCCATCATAAATCCTTAAAATGTCGCTTGTTTATTCGAACTTTTCGCCATTGCATCTTCACGAGTGATAAGACCGCGATTGACTAAGTTTTGTAAACATTGCTCTAAGGTCTGCATTCCATGGGCCATACCTGTTTGAATTGCCGAATACATTTGCGCCACTTTGTCTTCACGAATTAAATTGCGGATAGCGGGCGTGCCCATCATGATTTCATGGGCGGCGACACGGCCTCCGCCTACCTTTTTAATCAGGGTTTGCGAAATAACCGCTTGCAGCGATTCCGACAACATAGTGCGCACCATGTCTTTTTCACCGGCGGGGAATACGTCGACCACACGGTCAATAGTTTTCGCGGCAGAGGTCGTATGCAAGGTACCAAACACTAAGTGGCCTGTTTCAGCGGCAGTCATAGCCAAACGAATGGTCTCAAGGTCACGCATCTCACCGACTAAAATCACGTCTGGGTCTTCACGCAGTGCACTTCTAAGCGCCGCATTAAAGCTGTGGGTATGGCGGTGAACTTCACGTTGGTTAATCAAACATTGCTTATTTTGGTGAACGAATTCGATAGGATCTTCAATGGTTAAGATATGATCATGTCGATTTTCATTCACGTAATCCACCATGGCGGCAAGTGTGGTACTCTTACCGGACCCCGTAGGTCCAGTCACTAGCACCAATCCGCGAGGGAAACTGGCAATTTTTTTAAAAATTTCCGGCGCACCTAATTGCTCAAGTGACAAAATGTCACTTGGAATGGTACGAAACACAGCCGCTGCACCACGGGATTGATTGAATGCGTTAACACGAAAGCGTGCAAGATTAGGGACTTCAAACGAGAAATCGATTTCTAAATGTTCTTCGTAGTCCTTACGCTGCTTATCATTCATTATGTCGTACACTAAACTGTGTACACCTTGATGATCGAGCGCGGGCAGGTTAATTTTTCTCACTTCACCGTCAACACGGATCATAGGAGATATCCCTGCAGAAAGGTGTAGATCCGAGGCTTTGTGTTTTACACTAAATGCCAATAACTCAGTGATTTCCATCGTTTGGGATATCCTTGCAACTAGATAATTACATCATGACAACAATAGCAGACAGACTCGCAATCGCACAGCGCAGGATCACACAAGCAGCGCAAAAATGTGCCCGCCACCCCAGCAGTATTCGCTTACTTGCCGTCAGCAAGACTAAACCTATTGAAGACATTATAGCAGCCTACCAAGCGGGTCAGCGTTGCTTTGGCGAAAACTACGTCCAAGAAGGCGCTGAAAAAATTACTGCACTCAAGGGGGATTTCCCGGACATAGAATGGCATTTTATCGGCCCACTCCAATCCAATAAAACCAGCATAGTCGCCCAGCATTTCGATTGGATGCATACCCTCTCACGCGACAAAATTGCCCTGCGACTCAATGAGCAACGTCCGGCCGAATTGACGCCATTAAACGTCTGTATTCAAATTAATATCAGTGCTGAAGACACAAAATCTGGCATAGATGCGGCTCAAATGCTGCCACTGGCCGAACTGATAGCTCAGCTACCTAACTTAGCACTGAGGGGCCTAATGGCAATTCCAACGGCTACCGCGGATACAGAGTTACAGCTTAAAGAGTTTTCCATGTTAAACAATCTATTTCAAGAACTTAAAACGCATTATCCCGCTGTAGACACGCTTTCAATGGGGATGAGTAATGACCTAGATACAGCGATTAGCAGCGGTTCAACTATGGTGCGTATTGGCAGTGCCATTTTTGGTGAGCGCAATTACGCTGTGTAAAATCCACTTTAGGCATTTAGTTAGAAGTCAGTTTAACCTTGTTTTTAGCTCTTTATGCCCAAATACTGTATTTAAGAACACCGAACATTAACGATTTAAGAGCAATTTGCGAGAGTCGATAATCAGGCTCAGTCATTCAAATGACTAACCGTTTTATCATCTTAATTTAAGGTGAAGATGTTACAAGTCAACGGTTAACACACTGAAGAGAATCAAATGGATCAACAGAAAATCTGCTTTATCGGTGCCGGCAATATGACGCGCAGCATCATCAGTGGCTTAGTCAATAGCGGCTATCCAGCTCAACTCATCCAAGCGACTAATCCCAGCCAAGGTAAACTCGATGCACTAAAAGCCGATTTTGGGATTTTGGTTTCTCAAGATAATTTAGCCGCGGCGCAAGCTGCCGATGTCATAGTACTTTCGGTAAAACCACAATTGATGCAACAAGTTTGTGAAGCATTACAGACAGTCGAGCTGTCGAATAAGTTAGTCATCACTATCGCTGCGGGCATTAAAGCAAAGCGATATACCGACTATCTGGCACAAGACATCAAGCTTATCCGCGCCATGCCAAATACGCCGATGCAAATTAGTGTGGGTATGACTGGCCTCTATGCGCCTCAAAGCATTACTCCCGAGCAGAAAGCCATTTGCGATCGTTTGATGTCAAGCGGCGGCGAAATAGTGTGGGTAAATGAAGAGTCAGATTTAGATCAAGTGATTGCACTATCGGGCAGTTCACCGGCTTATTTCTTTTTGCTAATGGAGTCTATGATAGATGCAGGCAAAGAAATGGGAATGGATGAAACAAAAGCCAGAAGTTTAGTGCAGCAAGCTGCGCTTGGCGCTGCTATGATGGCAAAGCAAAACCCACAACTGACCTTAGGTAATTTAAGGGAGAATGTTACTTCAAAGGGCGGCACCACCGCACAAGCGCTGGCGACATTTGAAGCTGCGGATATGCGCGGCTTAGTAAAAAAAGCCATGGAAAACTGTATTAATCGTGCAGAAGAAATGGCTAAAACATTTTGATCCACTAACACGTTTTTATATCGAACTTTAATAGGTAGAAATCTCGATGAATGCATTTACCTTTTTAATCACCACTCTATTCGATCTCTATTTGATGGTGGTGATTTTGCGGATTTGGTTACAACTGGCAAGGGCTGATTTTTACAATCCTTTTAGCCAATTTATTGTTAAAGCAACTCACCCGCTCATCGCACCAATGCGCCGTATTTTGCCTTCCTTAGGGCGATTTGATACCGCATCTTTCGTCCTCGCATTATTGGTTGTGATAGCCAAGCTGCTACTAATTAGCCTCATTGCGGGCGGTGGCATAGACATACTGTTATTTTTGCTGTTTGCCGTTGTATCTGTGGTCAAAAAAGCAGGGGTACTGCTATTTTGGATGCTATTAATACGCGCAATCTTAAGCTGGTTTAACCAAGGCTATAATCCAATTGTAATGATCATGGGTCAGTTAACTGAACCCGTATTAGCACCAATACGTCGTATCATACCGCCAATTGGTGGTTTAGATTTATCCGTAATGCTGGTCATTATTGGTATGAATTTCCTCAATATGTTACTTGCTCAATATATCCCTTATTGGGCTGTGATCTAATGAGTGCAGTGACTTTGCAGCAAGGTGACTTGCTGCTTAATCTCTACATTCAGCCTAAGGCTAGCCGAGATCAAATTGTAGGATTGCACGGTGATGAGCTAAAAGTAGCCATCACTGCGCCGCCTATTGATGGCAAAGCGAATGCCCATTTAAGCAAGTACTTAGCAAAAGCTTTTAAAGTGCCAAAGAGCGACATTCACATAATAAAAGGTGAACTTGGCCGACATAAACAAATCCGCATTATTGACCCTAAGATCATCCCAAGTGTCATTACTGAACTGATGGGGCAAGATAGTGAAAAGTAATTCAGTTGAAAGATCAATTAGTTAAAGAATCGTACAACTGAAAACGAATTAATCCTTTGAATGCTATTAATTTATTGAAAAAAATAGTCACAGCGGCCCTATAATCCAACATTCCCTAATATGAGGTATCCCATCATGTTCCGTAATCTTCTCGCTGTATTAGCCCTCACGGCCAGCCTTTGCGGTGTTGCAAATGCCGAGCAAAAAGAAACTGTCGGCAATTTTGATATTCATTACATGGCACTTGGCAGTACATTTTTAACGCCTAGCATAGCCAAATCCTATGGCATTAAGCGCAGTAACTACACTGGCATCATCAATATTGCCGTATTAGATATTAGCGAAGCGAATAAGCCCGCAGTACCCGTTGAAATTACTGGAGTTGCTAATAATTTGTTAGATGCGCGAATCAATCTAACGTTTAAAGAGATCCGCGAAGGTGATGCGATTTATTACATTGCCGAAGTGCCCTACCGCGATGATCAGGAAATCAACTTCAATATCGCAATTAAATATGGCAATCAACTGAACACGAACTTACAGTTCAAGCAAAAATTCTACGTTGAATAAACCTATTTTATACCTTTGTTGGCGTTGCTTTCCTGTAGCGCCAACCCCTTTCCCTGTCCTTTACTATTGAGCTTGGGTATCATAGTGCCAACGCACGTCGTCCCATTTATGATAGGTATTCCATGCAACAAATCGTCCTCGCCAGCGGTAATAAAGGCAAACTCGCCGAATTCGATCAAATGCTCGCAAGCTACCGTGTCACTGTACTGCCGCAGAGCCAGTTTAATGTCAGCGAAGTAGCAGAAACGGGTACCACTTTTGTAGAGAATGCCATTATCAAAGCAAGGCATGCCGCCGAAATCACCGGACTTGCGGCCATTGCCGATGATTCGGGTTTAGAAGTGGATTTACTCCAAGGCGCTCCAGGCATTTATTCAGCACGTTACGCAGGCGAAAATGCCAAAGATCAAGACAACGTATTGAAACTACTTGAGACGTTAAAAGACCAGCCAGCACCTCGCGGGGCAAGATTCCAATGCGTACTGGTATATATGCGCCATGCGAAAGACCCTACCCCGATTATTTGCCAAGCCTCATGGGAAGGCCAAATCGACTTTAGCCAACGCGGCGCCAATGGCCATGGTTACGATCCGATTTTTATCCCTGAAAATTATCAATGTAGCGCGGCAGAGCTGAGCAGCAACGAGAAAAATGCCTTAAGTCATCGTGGTAAAGCTCTAGTGCAACTCATCGCCGCCATGCAAGCCCAAGGCGTATTAACAGGCGGGAATGCACAATAATGTCGTCAACTGCCGTGACTACTGCAATGAAGCTCGAACTGCCACCACTCAGTCTGTATATCCATATTCCCTGGTGCGTACAAAAGTGTCCCTATTGTGACTTTAATTCCCATGGCCAAAATGGCGAACTGCCACAAGAGGCTTATGTTGATGCGCTATTGGAAGACTTACGCCAAGATTTACATCTCGTCCAAGGGCGGCAAATTCATACCATTTTTATCGGTGGCGGCACGCCATCATTATTCGATGCTAAACAAATCAAACGCATACTCGATGGTGCCAATGCGCTAATTCCCTTTAGTGACAATATCGAAATCACTATGGAAGCCAATCCTGGCACTTTAGAACACGATGACTTTAGTGCCTATCGTGCAGCGGGCGTCACTCGTTTATCTATCGGGGTGCAGAGCTTTTCTAAGGATAAACTCAACTTACTTGGACGTATTCACGATCAAAACGAGGCACAAGTCGCCGCTCAAAAAGCCAGCCAAGCGAGATACTTGAGTTTTAACCTCGATTTAATGCATGGATTACCCAACCAAAGTTTTGCTGAAGCTATGGCCGATATCGACACGGCAGCGGCGCTTAACCCGCCACACCTATCTTGGTACCAGTTAACGATTGAGCCCAACACCCTATTCCACTCAAAACCGCCGCAGCTGCCCGATGACGAAGCGCTCTGGCATATCTATGAGCAAGGTCAACAAAAGCTGGCCGCATTAGGGTATGAGCAATACGAAATATCTGCCTACGCAAAACCTGGTTACCAATGTAGGCACAATCTCAACTACTGGCAGTTTGGTGATTATCTAGGCATAGGCTGTGGCGCACACGGCAAAGTGACGCTGCCAAAAGAAAACCGCATCATACGCACGGTAAAAATTAAACATCCCAAGGGATATCTGAGTGCCCACAACTACACCTTCGAATCGATTGAAGTTGCAGAGGAAGACCGCGCGCTCGAATATTTAATGAATCGCCTGCGTCTGATGACACCTATTCCTAAGCAAGAATTTGAACTGCGCACCGGACAACACAGAGACACATTGACCGAAGGAATGGAAAAAGCCAAACAACGCGGTTTACTCACAGAATCCGCTGAACATTGGCAATTAACCAGTAAAGGTCATATGTTTGTTAATGATTTACTGACACAATTCTGCTAAGCCTGCCGTTAAAATAGCTCTATAAATAATGTGTTAGCTTTCAATAGTGCAGTTTAATACTATTACTGCTAACACATTTTCTAACACTAATATCCATACATTCTTGTTCCGCTTCTTTAGTATTGATGCAAATCAATCTAGGAAGCCTGATCATGCCAATAAAAACTAAAATCAGCTTAGTCGCACTGACCCTTTCAGCTCTGCTGACCATTCCCGCATATGCAGCATCAACTTCGCCAGCCTTAAACAGTGCAAGCGAACCTGTGAATGCAGTAGCGCAAACCGAGTCAGAAAAAGCCAATGCTCTGTTCGAAACCATCTTCATGGAAAACATTATGGCGAGTCCCATTTCGCAGACCTATATGGGGATCAAGCAAGACTATGATAAATGGGATGAACTGGGTGATGCCGCCGATGATAAAACCTTAGATCGCACAAAAAAACAACTGGCGCAAGTCAATCAGATTGATGCGGCCAAACTCGATCCACAAACAAACCTTAGCCTCACGTTACTGAAGCAAAATCTGCAAAATGACATCGAAGATGACCAATGGCGCTATCATAATTATCCTGTGAATCAGATGTATGGCGGCCACTCTATGATCGCCTCCTTCTTAATTAACCAACATCAAATCACAGATGTCAGCGATGCTAAGGCCTATATCAGCCGCTTGAATGGCATGCCCAAACGCTTAAGTCAATTACAGACAGTATTAGACGTTCGCGCAGATAAAGGCATTATCGCGCCTAAGTTTGTATTCGCTTATGTGATTTCAGACAGCCAAAACATTATCAAAGGTGCGCCTTTTGATAAGGGCGACGATAGCGCGCTACTCGCAGATTTTCGCCGTAAAGTGAACGCATTAGCGATTCAAGAGACAGAGAAGCAAGCACTGCTTCAACAAGCTGAACAAGCACTAGTGACTCAAGTCGAGCCCGCCTATAACAAACTCATCAGTTACGTAAAAACCTTAGCAGCTAAAGCTGATGACCGCGATGGTGCTTGGAAACTCCCTAACGGCTCCGCCTATTACAATAATGCCTTGGCACGAACGACCACGACAAACATGAGCGCCGATCAAATCCATGACTTAGGACTTTCTGAGGTGGAACGTATTCACAATGAAATGCGTGCCATCATGAAGAAGGTCAATTTTAAAGGCGATTTGCAGCAATTCTTTAGCTTTATGCGTGATGATCCCCAGTTCTACTACCCCAATACCGCCGAAGGCAAAGCCGCCTATTTAGCTGAGGCGACTAAGTTCATCGACAATATGAAGTCGCGCTTGGATGAAGTGTTCAAAGTAAAACCTAAGGCCGCCATGGTAGTGAAGCAGGTTGAAGCCTTTAGGGAAAAATCTGCTGGTAAAGCCTTCTATGAACAACCGGCACCGAATGGTTCGCGTCCCGGTAGCTACTATGCAAACCTATATGACATGAAAGCCATGCCAAAATACCAAATGGAGGCGCTGGCCTACCACGAAGGTATTCCGGGTCATCATATGCAGATCGCCATTTCCCAAGAACTGCAAAATATTCCTAAGTTCCGTAAGTTTGGTGGCTATACCGCGTATATTGAGGGCTGGGGTTTATATAGCGAATTTTTCCCAAAAGAAATGGGACTCTACGCCGATCCATATTCTGACTTTGGTCGCCTAGCAATGGAGCTATGGCGTGCCTGTCGCTTAGTCGTTGATACTGGTATCCACGCTAAAAAGTGGACCCGCGAGCAAGGCATAACCTATTACGTGGATAATACGCCAAATGCTAAATCAGATGCGGTGAAAATGGTTGAACGCCATATCGTTATGCCATCACAAGCGACAGCCTATAAAGTGGGCATGATTAAGCTGCAGGAACTCAGACATAAAGCAGAGCAACAGCTTGGCAGTCAATTTGATATCCGCGACTTCCATACGCTAGTACTTGCTAACGGCGCATTGCCACTGGATGTGTTAGAACAACAAGTCGCTCTCTGGATAGCCAGTAAGAAGAAGGCCTAATGCCTTAATGCTTAGCCGTGAAGCACTGTTAACTTGCTTCACGACTAAAGCGACATAAGTGAAAGTCTTAAGCTGCGCCCAATAAAAAAGCCACTCGAAAGTGGCTTTTTTATTGGTACCATTATCCCGTTAGATAACAGAACCCTTCTCACTGTGGGTCACTATATTTGTTGCATTAATATATGCTTTAGCACTCGCCTTCACATCATTTAACACACAGTTGCGACTTTAGGGTACAGGGAGACAAAACTTGTGCTCAAGGCTGCAAACCATCAATAAAAAATTACCTCAGCGATAAGGCTGAGGTAAACCAAAAACTAGGATGATGGTTTAAAGAGCCAACATTGTTTTAGTTCTCAAACTTCTGTTGGCTGTGATCCAAAACTGCATTAACGCCGACCTGTATACAAAAATTGAAAGGGGTCATTTCCAATAAACGTATAGGACTCAGATCATTCCGAATCAACTGTTACCATTGTATTCAATTAAGAACAGAGTTCAAGGATGTTATAAAAAAGTGCTTTAGTAACCCCTAAAAAACCATCAACAAATGTACTCATTAACTCAACCTAAAGCATTGATTTTAAATGACCAGAAAAGTACCTGCCCAATTTAAAACCACATAAGACTGCTTTTGAGAACAATGTTTCCTATTTTACTGACGTTTACTGAATAATTCGACATAGGGAGCATCCCAATACGGTGGCGTTCCTATGTGATCTTTGATGAATTCGATAAAAGAACTAACCTTAGGTGCTAAGTGCTTACGACGGGGATAAACCGCCTGCAATGGCAGATGGTGGGTCAATTGCCAATCCTTCAGTAAAGGCACTAATGTCCCTTTGGCAATTTCATCTTCCATCAGATAACTCGCAAGATACACAACGCCAAGACCACTGATTGCAGCAGATTTTAATGCAGGCGCATTATCCACCCTGAAATTACCCGATACGCCAATTTCACAGTAGTCATCACCCTTCTTAAATTGCCACATGCTGTGCTCGTGCCACTCGCCTTGATAGACCAAACAGTTGTGGTCAACTAGCTGCTCAGGTCGAGTTGGCTCGCCATGTTGAGCAATATAGCCAGGCGAAGCAACTAACAGGAATTGGCACTTCATCAGAGGTCTAGCAACCATGCCAAGCGGTAATTGCTCAGACATAGTTAACAGTAAGTCTAAGCCTTCGCTCACGACATCCACTTTATGGTCCAGTAAGCTCACTTGTAGCTCAAGCTCAGGGTGTTTTGCCATAAAAGATGGCAACGCAGGAATGATATGCATCACCCCAAAGGATTGGGAAATTCCCACCTTAAGCACGCCGCGGGTCGCATCATTTAAGTTATGCACGCTGGCTATCGCTTGTTCAGCGTCACGTAGCAATTCTTCACCTTGCAGATACAGCAAATGCCCTGCTTCAGTCAGACTTAAGCTGCGGGTGGTACGTTGAATTAATTGAACACCAAGTCTATGTTCAAGATCGGCGACTTGTGTACTGACCTTAGACTTAGAGATCCCAAGCCTTCTTGCGGCGGCACTAAAACTACCTGCTCTGGCCACATGAGTAAAAATCGCAATAGGTTCTAACAGTTCTAACATGGAAGTCGCCTTAAGCTGTTTACGACAATGATATTAACTTTCGGTGAGCAGCTATGGTTAGCGTAATCATCGCTTAAAAATAACCATAGCATTGATATCTCGCATTAAAATGATATAACGCAGAGATTTAGACCGAAAAAGTCCACTAAAGTAGGGGGTTATATCTGACTGATATGCCAGCTTTTAATTATATTTTAAGAGTATACCAAATATTCGTCTCTAGACTGTAACATTCCGAACTAAATCGCTGCAAGCCTAGCCTATAAGCCACATCAACTTAGCCATAAAGGTTGTCACCACGATTAAACAGTAGCCAATAAAAAAGCCCCTAGTCGATTAATTGACTAGGGGCGTAGCATTCAAGTTTGACTCATGCACAAGGAGATAGAAGTTATTGCAGTTAAAACTAAGGGCTATTCGCAAGAGATATTTACAAGAACTATTCACGCAGTTCCTTGGTTGAGTTTTGTGTCAACACATAAGGTGCTAGTTCTGGCACTTCTTGGCGCAATTGATTTTCAAGCACTAACAAATTTTCAAATCGGTCGCACAAACGGTCAGCCTTAGTTTCTAATCCCTTAGATTGGCTCTCAATTTGTTGCTCAATATCTTTGCCTAAATTGTCCATTTTTTTGGAGAAGGTATCCATCTTGGCTTCAAAATTTTCACCGCCACCAGACATGATTTGGCCACCTAAGTTCATCATAATTGCGCCAATTGAATTCTGGACAATTTGTTCCATTTCCTGCTCGAATTCATCGTTAAATGTACTTTGCATCGAGTCTTCAGTCGCCCCTAAATAGAAGCTATCACCATTCTTATAAGCCACTGAATCAACCCGTTTTTGAACGCCAGCCATCATTTCATCAAATTTTGCACCAGCGGCATCACCCATTAAAGGTGTTAAGGCCATACCAACCGCTTTGGAAGCAAAAGATACTGCCTCATTCACCAGTTCAATCACTTCTGGCACTTGAGTCGAAACTTCATCGGCATATTGAGTAACCAATTTTTTCTGCTTGTCGGTTAAGTTAACTTGCTTACCTTCCACAAATAACTTGTCAACTTCGATACGATACTTTTCTGTGCCCTTCTCGCTCATGACTAATTTTTTAGGCTCAACCATAACGTCATAATTTAAGGCGACTTCACAGCGTTCATCTATTTTTGGCTCTGTTTGTGCTTGCGCCAGCTGTACGCTAGATGTTCCTAAAATCACGCCAGATAATGCAAATCCAGTTAATAACTTATTTAATTTCATTTTTGTTCGTCCTTTAATCTGAATAATTCGATAAACCTAAACTACTGAATAGCTTATAGCAGGAGATGTGCCAACTTTATAACAATATGATTATGTTGGATTTTGAAATTTAGCACTAAAAGGTCATTAGCGAAATTCGCTAACATTTAGTCTGATAGTGCTAATAAAAAACGAGAGATAAGACTAGAAAATAGAACGACCGAGACGCTGACTGAGATGCTCAAGCATCGCAGTGCCCGCAAGTGAGTTGCCATTATTATCGAGTTCTGGCGACCATACACAAATCGACAGTTCTCCAGGGATCACGGCAATAATACCGCCGCCGACGCCACTTTTACCTGGCATACCAACACGATAAGCAAACTCACCAGCACCATCATATAAGCCCGAGGTTGCCAACAGAGCGTTAAGTTGCCGAGTTTGCACTTGAGAAATAAGCTCAGTCCCTGTGATACTTTTGCCGCGATTAGCCAAATACAACATGGCCTTAGACAAGTCAGCACAATTCATCTTCAAGGCGCAATAATGAAAATAGGTGCGCAGCACTGTATCAACATCGCCTTGAAAATTACCAAACGACTTCATCAAATAAGCGATAGCCGCATTGCGCGCACTATGCTGATATTCTGAATCTGCCACTTGTTTATCGAAACACACTTTATCGTTTTGGCTTAGTTGCCTGACTAACTCAAGCATTCTGTGTTTAGGAGCACCTAAACGACTCTGCAATAAGTCAGCAATCACTAACGCGCCAGCATTGATAAAGGGATTACGCGGCTTGCCACGTTCTAACTCGACTTGTACTAAAGAGTTGAATGAATGGCCCGAAGGTTCTTTGCCAACACGGCTCCAGATTTCGGCTTCTTCATATAAAGTTAACGCTAAGGTTAAGCTGAAAACTTTGGAGATACTTTGAATCGAAAACGGCTCAAGGTAATCGCCCGCACCTAAAGTTTCACCGTCAACAGTCGTGACGGCAATGCCTAATTTGCCAGCATCAACGCTGGCCAGTGCGGGGATATAATTTGCAACCTTTCCTTGGCCGAGCAAGGGTCGAACTTTCTCGACCACTTCCTCAAGTAATGCCAACTCGGGCATTAACCCCACCAAATGTCGTACAGTTCGCTAACTTCAACCTGAGATACTTTTTGGGTCGCCCAGAATGCCTTAACTGCAGCAATATCTTCTTCGGTACATTTACCAATCGTTTGGGTGGCGATAATGCCTTCCCATTCGATGTGGCCGCCGCCATGGAAACCTAATTTACGGGTTTCGATCACTTCATCGATGAATTTATCTACAGTTGCATCGATATCGGCTTCAGATACTGATGCATCAAAAGTCCAAGCCATATCGAAACCTAACTCTTGGAATTCATCAACGCGCATTTTCTTACGTAAACGACGGCTACGATTAGTTGCCATAGTGATTTTCCCTTTTGTGTTTAAAATTAGCTAAAATTGAGTTCGTGATTAAGCGATACGCTCAAACATCAGATCCCATACACCGTGACCCAGTCTATGGCCGCGGGCTTCAAACTTTGTCAATGGACGATGATCAGGACGCGGCACCACACTGCCGTCGGCCGACTGGTTTTGATAACCCGGTGCGGCTTGCATCACCTCTAACATATGCTCGCTGTACTCTTCCCAGTCAGTTGCCATATGGAAAACACCGCCAATTTTTAGCTTGCGACGAATAAGTTCGGCAAATTCAGCTTGTACGATGCGGCGTTTATGGTGACGTTTTTTATGCCAAGGATCTGGGAAGAACAATTGCACTCGGGCTAATGAACCGTCAGCAATCGCATGTTCTAATACTTCCATGGCATCGTGATGATACACACGTAAATTAGTCACACCAGCAATGGCGGCATCACTAAGGCAAGAGCCTACACCCGGTTTATGTACTTCAATACCAATGAAATTTTGCTCTGGTGCATCTTTAGCCATTTGTACTAAAGAGGCGCCCATGCCAAAGCCAATTTCCAGCACAGTATCAGCTTCACGACCAAAAACGTCGCTTAGTACCAATGGCACTGGGCTGTAATCTAAACCCATTGTTGGCCACTGGCTTTCAATAGCGTGTGCTTGGCCTTTGGTTAGGCGACCTTCTCTCAGGACAAAGCTTCTGATCTTGCGCAGATACTTGCCTTCTTCATTAAATTCAGCGGTAGTGACTTCGCTCATTTTTGCCTCGTCTAGTGGACAACACCATCATAAAAGAAGGGCATTATCCAAAGTTCAACATACAGTGCAAGCACTAATGGGGCGAAAGTATACCAAGATTATTTAAGAGTGCGAATTTAGCAGCGATTTTTAGCTTTAGATCCCTTGCCAACTTATCTTTGACGCTTGTCTAAGAAGATAACTGCCGCTACACTGCGCCGATGAAATCTACAGCCTCCTTCGCTACACGTATCGTCTCTTGGTACGACAATCACGGTCGTAAAACCCTCCCTTGGCAGCAAGATAAAACCCCATATCGCGTATGGGTTTCTGAAATTATGCTGCAACAAACTCAGGTTGCGACTGTTATTCCCTATTATCTTAAATTTATGGCGCGTTTCCCCGATGTGTTAGCACTTGCTAACGCGCCAGACGATGAGGTATTACATCATTGGACCGGTCTTGGCTATTACGCTAGGGCGCGTAATCTGCATAAAGCAGCCAAAATAATCCGCGATGATTATCAGGGATTATTTCCAACACATTTTGAACAAGTGCTCGCCCTACCTGGCATCGGCCGCTCGACGGCAGGCGCAGTATTGTCATTGTCACTTGGGCAACATCACCCCATTCTCGATGGCAACGTAAAACGTGTATTAGCAAGACATGGGGCAATCGCAGGTTGGCCAGGGCAAAAGACGGTTGAAGAGCAACTTTGGCAACTGACGGATGCCTTCACACCGCAGCAAGATATTCAGAAATATAATCAAGCTATGATGGATATCGGCGCCAGTATTTGCACTCGTAGCAAACCTAACTGTGCCGCTTGCCCTGTAGCGATTGATTGCAAAGCTCAACTGATTGGCAGACAAACCGATTTCCCTGGCAAAAAACCTAAAAAAACCATACCAACCAAAGCGGCGTGGATGTTAGTGATGATGCAAGACAACCAAGTCTTTTTAGCTAAACGTCCGCCAGCGGGAATTTGGGGCGGACTCTGGTGTTTCCCTGAATTCGCTACCCAAGCCACCCTTGAAACTCATCTTGAAGAGCAAGGGTTTGATGCGCAGCAACTCGAATGGTTAACTGGCTTTAGGCACACATTTAGCCACTTTCATTTAGATATTCAGCCCATGATGCTTAATCTAGATAAAGCCCTCGGCAATAAAGAGAGCGTGGGCGCTGTCATGGAACAAAACCAGTCTCTCTGGTATAACATAAGTCATCCTTCCAAAGTGGGACTCGCCGCCGCCACCGAGCGCGTGCTAGCCAATTTGGGATCACTCGTTCAATCCGCAGTCAGTAAGGAATAATCATGGCGCGTACAGTCAATTGCGTATATTTAAATAAAGAAGCCGACGGCCTAGACTTTCAACTGTATCCAGGTGATTTAGGTAAGCGCATTTTTGATAACATCAGCAAAGAAGCTTGGGGCCTATGGCAAAAAAAGCAAACCATGCTGATCAACGAGAAAAAACTCAACATGATGAATGTTGATGATCGTAAATTTCTTGAAGAACAAATGACCTCTTTCCTATTTGAAGGTAAAGAAGTAGAAATTGAAGGTTTTGTACCAGAAAAAGACCAAGATTAATTCTGGTCGTTAGTCGTGTAGCGCGCCGACCAAAGTGAGAAATGGTATCGCCTATATGAGAAAAAGCAAAGGCCCTCACTAAGAGGGCCTTTCGTTTAGTCATCCTTAGACTGAATGTGGTTACAGTATGCACATCGCTTAGTCTTAAAATATACCGCTCTTTCGTCATAGGAGATTAAGCCACCATGGATCTCACATCTATAATCTTCTAATAACGCCTTGGTATTCCAATCGTCTTCATTCTGAAGTTGCCTTGCTTTCTCTCTTCCCATAACTTACTCCTTAACATTTCTTAATACCCAAGCATCAGAGTAAGGAATAGTCACCAGAGTGCAAGCAACCAATTTTTAGCCAGTTTTTTATAGTGATGTAGCCAAAAAAACTGGAGGTTTAACAGGAGTCTAAAAAGCTGAACTGGCCACATTGAGTGGCCATTATCATTTACTTTACCAATTCCAGATGAGTAGCTCTTGCTGCTCTCCTGAACGGCCTGAGCCTCCTACCGTGTAACGTATTCCCAGCGTCTTCATTTGTAGCCCAGCGAATGCCTCGCGCATCTCTGGTATGTCATTCACACTGATCACCATCTTGCCTTTGATTGTCTTCGCAAGCTCGGCCATCAAGGCATATTGTTCTAGTCCAAACTCTACACCATAGCCTGCCGTACTCCAGTAAGGCGGGTCTAAATAGAACAAGGTTTCTGGCTTATCGTATCGTCTTACGCACTCAGCCCAGTCCAACCGCTCGATATAGGTTCTTGCCAAGCGTAGGTGAGCAACGCTGAGATCTTCCTCAATCCTTAACAAGTTCAAACCAGCGGGGCGAGACGCTGAACACCCAAAATTCTGACCTGATACTTTCCCGCCAAACGCCAGCTTTTGAAGATAGTAGAAGCGACTCGCTCGCTGAATATCGGTTAGTGTTTCAGGGTTAGTATTCTTCTGCCATAAAAACTCTTCACGGCTAATTAAAGCCCATTTAAAGTGCCTTATAAACTCCTCTAAATGATGTTTAATGACTCGATAAAGATTCACCAAGTCGCCATTCATATCATTAACGACTTCCACCCGCGCTTCGTCTTTGCTGAAGAACATTGCAGCACCGCCGCAGAAGGGTTCTACATAGGTATGGTGTTCAGGGAATATCGGTAAAATCTGCTTAACTAATCTACGCTTACCGCCCATCCAAGGGATAATCGGTTTTGGCATGTGAGCCTCCTTTTTTAGGATTTTTTATGCTAGGCTCGGTTCGCCGTGTCGACGCGGTGAGGGAGCCTTGGTTGGCTCACAGGGTGTTATCCTGTGTGTTGACGGTCTAGCAGTGTTGGTAGCATTGCTAGACCGCTCTCTTTTATCAAATCTCTAATTCAACATACGTCAGGTCGGCGGCTTGGCCTTGGATCTGACCATCGACGATATACACTTTCCCGCTGGCAACTGAGTCACCCAAAACGGTCTGATAACTGCCATCGGCGTGTTGTACTGTCGTGGTGCCATTCGTCACGTTAATCACAGTGGCAACACTGCGCTGGGGCTTAGGGTTTAAGTTCGCTAAGCGTTGATAGATGTTGCTCATGCAGCCACCTCATTACGCAATAGCGTCACGGTCTGATTCACTGTAACCATCCCCGTTGACTCATTAACGCTGCCGCTTATGCTGAAGCTTTCACACACTGACTTAAACACCTCGGCACCTTTGCGAACCCCAATTAACATGCCTGGTCGCATGGGTGGCAAATCCGCCATGACCTTTGCGCGAATGCTGTTTTGCACCTTATTACCTGCGTTGGCTAATTCGGCCGTTGCGCGCATTCTTGCGGCTTGATTATCAGTGATTAACTTATCCACTATATCACCAGCAAAGTTGTCACCAGCGGTCCCGAAACGTTTCACTTTCGCCGCCACGCCTTGCTGTTCACCACGTACAAACACCGCATTAGCATCGGGACGAATGTCGATACGCTCGTTAAATTCGAGGATCACTCCATCATGCAAAATCACATCGGGAATTGCGCTTGCGGTATTCCAAGGCACGACTGGCCACTGAGGGATCACAGTTATAGTCTGAGTTTCATCGTTCACATCGAGCATGGCCCCAATGCTATTTGCCATCATGTTAATCGCTTCAGCGGGTGTTTTAGCGGCATAGCTAAAGGCGTTTGCGGGTACAGGGTAATCACTAATTTTACTGGCGACAGTCCACCCAGTATTGGCCACAATATCGGCCATCAAACCAATAAAGCTGCGGGCTACCACGTTCACATAGTTGATGGCCTTTCGGTTCGGGCTGGCGAGTGTGGCTAAGCGGCCTCGACCTGTCGC
The DNA here is from genome assembly GCF_018224605.1 of Shewanella sp. M16. Taxonomy (NCBI): domain Bacteria; kingdom Pseudomonadati; phylum Pseudomonadota; class Gammaproteobacteria; order Alteromonadales; family Shewanellaceae; genus Shewanella; species Shewanella sp. M16. The sequence continues at coordinate 22,891 of NZ_JAGTUL010000019.1, forward strand.
GCTATAACTGGTTTTGCCAAAGGCTTTTGACTCACTGGGAGACTCACAAAGCAGGTAAAAGTCATAGCCATTAATGCTTATTTTCAGTAATTCATTAGCGGCACGCTCGGCATCAATACGGGATGAAAACGCTAAGCTTCCGCTACTGGCCCATTGCGAACGGGATTGAGAAATGGATACTGATTTGAGCACCACAGCAACGCCGTCACTCACACGAACACAACTGATTTGAGGCTGCATGAGGTAACTCCTTCTGATTTGCGGTTCGATAGGGATCTTAAAATCAATGGTGGGTAACGATGGATTTGTGCCTATCAAGCCGCCGCCATCATCCCAGTAACATATGTTTGGTGAAGGGGTAAAGTTGAGCACAATCGGGCTGGCTGCATTTACCCAAGGATCGCTAAAGTTAATGGTGATCTTGCCTTTGGGTGGTCGATACTTACTCGAGCACACCCACCGCGCAGCATGTGGCCCCCATGCTATTCCTTTCATATCGCCTGCAGCACGAATATTCGAGTGGGCAAGCTTAACCTCAGTCGCGACTAACTCACCTTGCCTTAAACCCAGTGCGATAATCTGCGTGGTAGCCTCTGGCTGCCGCCATAGCATTTCAACCCGTGATGGCACTAAATCAGGCAATAGCCATAGGCTAGAAGCTTGCACACCATGTAACTGTGGCACCAACCAAAGCAAATCAGCTTTACATGGCACTAGGTTATTCCAGCGCCATACCACTGAGGTGGTAATGCCCATTAATGCCTTAGCTTGCCACTTGGCCGTCACGATTTGCGTCACATGGCCAACTTGCCATTGTGACGTTAACTGTGTGGCATGGCTTTGGGTGGCTTCTTTAATGGTTAGCTGCTGTACAACACTCGGCGCAATCGCAATACCTATGCCGCACATTATACCAATTGTACCTGGGCTAATGGGTACCTCTGGTATCTCTGGCGTGGGTTCATCGGTAAAGCTAATGACAATAGGTGAGGCTGAGGCAATCCATGGCTTATCAAAATTGATAACAATGGCTGTCATGGGCGAATCGTCACTTGATTGCCGTTAATTAAATCGGCTTGCCGACCATCTAATAATTTAGCGTTATAGTTGCGGTCATCATCGAGTATGCCGACCAATAACTCATTGTTTGTTGTATGTTCCAATGGCATTATTAATTTGACATTCTTCACTTGATTGCAATTAAAAACATAATAAATTTCGCATGTTAAGCGATTCATTACAATTAATCGCTCTGCGTTGTTATCAACTTTAATATCTATAACTGCTTGATGATAAACCGATGACTTTACGGGTTTTACATCGATAAATTTACTCATACCAGTCACCCGTACTAATCCATAACTTATTGTTGTAAACAGATCTGAGTAAAATGTAAGTTATCCCGTCAAAGATTCGATCAACTGGCCAGTTGTTATTACCGTAGCCAACAAATGAGGAAACCTTCATCCCTGGTGCTGTCCCTCGACAAGCTGGTAATGACGTGCTGATATTTGCAGGAACTCCACTTGCATCATTGATGTTGTATGCAATCTCTAAATACGGCATAACAAAATTATGTTGTAAGTTCGACACCTCTGCATCGTTAAGAAATGGTGCTCCTGGTGAGCTTGTATTGACAAACGGAAGAGTCATTGAATACATTCGGCTAGTATTGACACCATCAACCGCATATAACTGGGCAGAAAGTGTCGTAGTCCAACCAATGACACTACCTGCAGGTGTTGAAGGTAAATCACCAGCGGTGTTATTACCTGAAATAAGTGAAAAACAGTTGATATCATTAGAATAAAAACTATGAATATCACCAATGAAGTAACACCAAAAGATAGTGTTAGCAGCAACAAGCATCTTTGGTGAATCAGTCCGATGCTGCATTAGGTAGAATCCCCTTGATGTACCTATAATTTCCCACCCTTTACCAGAGTTTGAAAGTGTTGCAGCTCTAAGACCACAAGCTTTAGAAAATACATCTATAGCAGACATATCCCCTGCACATTTTATATAACAACCTTGCTGCGAAGTATTGCCACCATTAGCTGACCAAAATTGAAAATAGCCCCCTGAGCCACCATTCGCGAGTGAGTTTCTAAATGCCACCTTAAACGCTGCGGCATTCTCGAATTCAAGAGTCCAGCCTAGCGGGGCTTTATTGCCATAACCCTCAACCAGCACTTTTTTTAGGATGTTAATCCACTCTGAGGGGGTGGCATTAACCAACTGTGGCGCACCTGGGTCTGTGTAGCGATAAACTGTAACTGGTAATCCCATTTCAATTGCTCCTATGACTCGTTACCGAAAAATGACAATACGGCTTTATCTGTAGTGATTTGGCTGTGGCCAACCTGCACATTTCGCAGCAGCATAATCGGATTTGAGGCCGCAAACGTGGCGAAACGAATCGCTTCGCCTTGCTGCCAACCGCCACCCCATGCACCTGAGCGAATAATGAAATAAGGGGCATTAGTCAGTGGGTTAATCGGTGCAAAATCATTGAGTGTGTCACCTGTGGCGATTTGGCCAAGACGGCGGCCAACACAACGAAATGCGCTGGCTGAGGTCATAATCAATACCCAATCTTCATTCACTGCAGTGGTGTTTTTGACCTCAAACGGATAGTCAACCGCATTCACGTTGCCCGTAGCTGGGTCGCCATCGAGGTCCCAATTGTTGGCCCATGCCGTCATATCCCGCACTCTACCAACACGCGCCTGCAGGTCACCAAGGATTTGCACACTGGCTAATGTGGTACCTGCTGGATATTCACGGGACAAAGGCTTGGCCAACACAACGCTATTGCCTGAAAACGATGAAACTAGACCGAGTTCCATAATGGTATCGCTCAGCACAAACGGCGCAGCAAACCCAGTAAAATCACTGTTAATCGTGACCGTTCCTGCCACCTTGTTTACCGTAAAATGGTCATTATTAGTGGTCCATAGGCTTGCGCCATTGGCATCGGTAATATCAACAAACTGAGCATTTTCACGAATAGTAAACACTGTGCCGACAGAGCCTGTGACTTGCTGCACTTGAGTATGAGAAAGCGCGACAGTGCCCCATCGTCTGAACATATCGACAATGCCGTCATTGGGGATACGCAGTGGGTTTAGCCCGTAAATCTCGGCGGGGGGTAGCTGGCGCAATTGGTCGGTAATGTCATAGCGCAGCGTGGTTAAATCCACCGGATTGGTAAATAACAGTTCAACCAAACCATCAACAATGGTCCCTTCAATACCGCTACCGGATATGACTCCTTGGTTGTCAGATGAGGCGCTAATAATGGCATGATCGGATATCCGTTCAACCTGCACGTAAAAGCTCTCTAACAATGGATTAGCCACACTCAAGGCAAATTTAGCCGTAGTATCGCCTGCAGCCGCTGCAGTGGTTGATTCAACTAAACCTGAATAGGTCAATTCAAAATCACCACGGCTGACCGTTTGCTTGGTAACGACACCCGTAAAATAATCAATGGTCGCCAGTAACTCAGTGGTGTCATACAGCTTACCGATACCGCTATTCACATTTTCAAATACATCCTGAGGCACATAGTTACTATCGGCAAACACAGCGCGGCCTTTGATACTGCCGACCGTTAGCTGCTTATTGGCTGGGAATGCATTAGCACTTGAGTAAATGCTGTATTTATACGCAGAAACATAATAGAGCGAGACTGTGGGATTATAGGCAACGCGCACATCAGGCCGTAGCGTAACGGTCACGTTCCCCGTTCCGACAGTAATCGACTGAACTAATGAACTATTCCCACCGAAAACGCCAAAAGGATCGGTAGAAACTGCAGTGACAACATCAGTGTCTATCAATAAATCCGCTGTGGTGAAGGTATAGCTGTACGTCCCTTCTGCACTTGGCTGACTAATCACTTTGCGGATCACTTGGCTAACAGTGGCATCGCCGTTATCACTGCCACCCGTGATGGTGTTACCTGGCTTTGGCGCTAAGGTGGTAATCGCAGGCAGTAACGATAATTGAGTCGCGCCCACAGCTAAACTTACCCCGCTGGCGGCGGCAGTCAGCTTAGTTACCCCGTGGAATTTCAATGGTGATGCAGTGTTAGATAATCGCAAGCGAGTGCATTTACTCTGGCCATTGATTTGCAAACCTGGTTCTGGTGTCGCAAACGGTATCGGCGGCTCGAATACAACAGTGCCCACCGCGCCAGGCACTATGCTAGTACGAGTGACTTTGCAAAAATGGGTTTTGCGGGGCCATGCCACGTTTTCAATGCCAGGATATTCCACGGTGATGCAGATCACTTGGCCAACCTGTAGATAAGTGGTTTTCCAATAGTCGCGGTCATTAAAGCGATAGGACGACTGCAGGTAATCTGAGGAAAACGAGTTTTGGTTCACAAGGAAGCCTGGACCACCTTCACGGATCAATTCCCCTGCTGTGACTGACGACTCAATGATCTCTTTCATATCTGTCATGCGAGACTCATCATCCAGCGCGGCAGACTCGATCATGAATACGTTAACTAATGGGTCTATGGGTGGCTCACTGATAAACACATGTGCATCAATCAAAGTGCTGGTGTCTGGCGTATCGAGCGCAGGGAACGCTTTTACAATGTCGATACTGGATTGGGCATGGTCGATATCGGATATCGCTGAAAATAGCTCATTAAGCTTGCCAGACTGCACCACTTGTTTAGTCCGTTGGCCGCCTGCCTCATTACTTGAACCCAGTAACTCGGGCTTAAATACTTTTAAATCTAAACGGGAAATAGTCATATTAAACGGCCTTTAAACAGTGATTAACTTCAAGGTTATAGCCTCGATTTCGTCGGGGTCGGTATCGCTGTAATTGATCGCTGGCGTGCCGCTAATGGGCTGTTCGCTGTAGTCCCACATCACAGTTAATGCAGTGCCATTGATATCCAGGTTAAAGCTGTTCGCGCCCTTTGAATTGGCGTGGGCCTCAAGGGCGTTAAACACAGATAAGGCTTCTGCATCGCTGAATAACACCACAGGGCGGCCCGCTTGTTTGGCGGCTACTTCAACATGCTGCGAGCCATCGAGCGCAAACTCAGTGCTACTCACAAAGGGCGTATACCCAAAGCGGTTAAGCCAAATAAAATGCGGTAATTGAAGCGTGTCTAAGGTGATCATGAGGTGGCCTTAATCTGTTCTAGTTCGCGCAAAAACAGCTGCTTAAACTCATCAAGCAAATCGGCTTTCACCACATTGCCCGATGGCATTGCCAGCTCTAACCGATAAATTTGTACACTGCCGCCTGTGTTCTGATTGCTCATCGATGGCGAAGTGGTTTGGCTTGAGGGACTGCGAGTGGAATTCGTCGCGGTGCTTGCACTGCTTGATGCACGCTCGATCGCCTGTGCGTTACGTTCTGCCGATTCAGCTTCGATTTGTTTTAGCTTAGTACTGTAGATTTGCTGACTCAGTTGCAGTGCTTCTTGGGCACTGGCGATGGACTCTTTATCCTGGGCTGTGCGGGCAGCATCGAGCTGCGCCTTAAGCTCAGCCTGTTGCTGCTCATAGCGACGCTTCTCGATAGCGGCTTGGTTATTGTTGAGCTGATCCATCTCATCTTTGAGACTGTCCAAGGTCGCGTTGATATCGTCACGCAGGCCGAGAATACGATCACGGGTAGCATCAATGGCCGCTTGCAGAGGCTTAAGTTCTTCGTCGCCTAGCTCGCGTATATTCCACTTTGCCTCGCGGCTAATTTGATTGACGCGATCGAGGCTAATGCTGGAGCTTTCAAGTTCATCAGTCCATTTACGGGTCAGTAAGGTTTCATTGATGATCTGCTTTTCGCGGATAAAGGCTTGGTTACTGAGCTGCGCCAGCACACCCCAAAAGCCAGTATTCACCCGCATATTGTTCATGATGCTTTTAGTCAGCTCATCAACGCGGGCGTTGAGTTTTTCGGTGCTATCTTCGTTAAAATTGAACTGTTTGTTTAAGTGGGCATAGGCACCCGCGAACAGGTTTACATACTCAGTAGCACGGCCAGTGGTTTCCTCTAATTGTTCAAGTTCTTCACGTTGCTCAATTAAGGTTTTAGTGGTCTTTTTTACCTGTTCGTCAGTCTCTTGCTCACCATCTTCCAAACCGCCCATTAAGCGTTGCAATATTCTGAGCACTTCAACTAAGCGCTCTTTTTGTCGCAGGTATTCTTCCGCCGTGATGCCGCCGTCTTTATAGGCTTGTTCGAGCCTTAACATCTCGTCAGATACAGCGGCATACTTGCTTTTTATCTGTTCATAATTAGCCGCTTCGAGCGCCTGAACCTCACTGAGCTGCTTAGTTTGGTCACTTAACTTGCCCTGTAAACTAATCAGATCTTGTTGAGCTTTTGCTTTGGCTTTACTCGATACCGTCGAGCTGTTCATCACATCATGGCATTGCTTCAAACGTGCTTCAGTTTCTGCCACTGCGCGGCTTAGCTTGGCTTGCTCGGGTGAAAGCTCCTTCACGCTGTCTGTATAGCCGTATTGCTTTGCTGTCAGCTCGCTCAGTTCTTTGGTTAGCCCAAGGGTGGCGGCTTGCGCTTTCAAGGTTTCTGGTACCGCAGCACCCGTCGCTTCGGCGGCTGTTAATGCCGCTTTCGCCCAGGCTAAAAACGCATCCTTTTGTTGCTCAATCGGTTCACGGTTGTTCTTAATCAGATTAAAGGCCGCTTCGGCTTTCGTATTCACCTGCTCTAAGGCATGGCTACTGGTCAGCCCTAAGTCCTTATAGGCTTGCTCCAATGCCTCGGTGCCCTTAGCCGTGGCATCTAGATAGGTTTGCTGCTCTTCAAACTTGGTGCGCAGTATTGTGAGTAACTTAACGTGGCCTTCGTATTGATCCCCCGCCGCCTTTAACGGCACTAAGGCGGCGTCAATTTGCCGAATGAAACCGCCCATACCACCTTTAACGCCATCGAGCGTTTTAGTTTGTTCGCTTAAGGTAAAGGTCAGGCGCAGCGCTTCTTCAACCGTTAATTTAATCGGCGCTACGACGTCAACCGCAGCCTGTTTGACTTCTTCCATGGCTTTAGCGGCGTTCTTCCACTTACCAGTGGCATCGTCATAAATCAGTTTGCCTTCATCAACCGCCTTGTTGAACTCGGCCATAGTGGTAAAGGCAACGCCCGTTTGCTCGCTGAGATCCTTAAGTGAGTACTCCAACTGTTTGGAGCTAGACGCGGCAGCGCGTTTAGATTTTTCCAGTGCTTCTTCAGCGATTAATAACTCTTGGTATACCCGAGCAACCTCGATCAACTCGCTAATCAGGGCTAAGTACAAACCCGCTTTAGCCGCTGCTGCCAAGGCGGTTTTAAGTTTGCCAGCAGCTAAGGCCGCGCCCTCACTCGCCGCAGTGGTACCCATGATCGCGCCAGTGTAAAGACGCATCACGCCGATGGAGGCATTGGCTCCGATGATCACATCACTAAAATAGCTACCGACTTTTAACGCGAGAAATGCCTTAGCCACAAAACCAATTTCATCACGGTAGTGGTACAGCATAGCAGCGCCATCTTGCACCGCTGAGCCTATGCTCACGATCGTATCGCTGACTTGCTGCGCCCATTCCTTTAAACGGCCATCGGTGGCCATGGCGGCAAACTCAAGATTCAACTCACTGATCTGGCCCTTGAGCCAATCAAGTGCACCGGACTGAGCCACGAGATCATAGAAGGATGAAAGGTTATCTTTGAGGTTTGATACTTGGCCACTGAGCAAAGCCATCTGCGACGCTGCGCTGCCATTAGCGGCTCGGCCCATTTCATCAATCAAGCCTTGGATCACATCGCGGCCAAGCTTGCCTTGCTCACTGAGTTTTTGCAGTTCGGTGGTGTTCTTTCCCGTGACCTTAGCCAGCATGTCCCATACGGGCACGCCGCGCTCAATCAACTGCAGGATCTCTTCGCCCTGTAGCTTTTGTTTTGCCCAGGCTTGGCCGAGTGCCAAGGTGATCCCCTCGACCTCTTGAAAACCGCCACCGAGTTTAAAGGCTTGATCCACAATCGCCTTCATGGTGCCGTTCATAGGATCAAGGCCAAAGGCTTTGGCCTTCACAAACGCTTGGTTGACTTCGTTCAGTTGCAGTGGCACATCGATGGCGAATTGCTTTACCCAAGCGGTGGCTTGTTTGCCAGATTCAAAACCGCCCATCACAGCATTCATTTGCACGCCAAGACGTTCGAATTGATCGCCCGTGGCAAAGACATCCTTCAACGCTTGTGCCACGCGGTCAAAGCCCAAATAAGCACCCGCTAAGGCGGTCACTTGGCCGATCACGCCACGCAGGGAACTGGCATGATCACGGGCGCTGGCATTGCCCTTATCTAACTGATTGGCAAACTTATCGACATTGCGGCCAGTGCCGTCAAATTCGGCGCTTAACTTGCGCTGCGCTGTGGTCAGGTTGTTGTAGTCAATGCCCGATTTCGACAGGGCATTTTGCAGCTTAGTGTGGCTGGATGATTGCTGCGCTAACTCGCGCTGCATTTGCTCCAGCTCTTTTTCGGCCACATCAATAGAGCGTGCCAGCTGCACAAAAGGCGCATCCGTTTGGCTGGCACGTTGCTTTAAGTCCTGCAGTGCTAAGGCGGTAGCAGTGACAGCAAGCTCTTGTTGTTCAAGCTCATTACGTGACCGCTTAAAGGTGTTGATCAGGTCTTGCTGGTTAGCCAGCTCATCGAGCTTATTGGCTAAGGTATTGGCTTTTTGGCTGGTCGATTGGCTGCTATCGCCTACGTCATCAAGCCCAGTTGCTAAAGGCTTGAGATCATTAGTGAGCTGCTCTGTTTGGTTGCTGGTATTGCGGCCGCTTTGGGCCACTTGGTCTAACTGGTCGCTTAACGGATCAAGGCTATTTTTGAGTTCATCAACTTGGTTAGCACTTGCTTGGCTGGCATCACTCACGCCATCGAGTTCATCAGCGAGCGCCTGCGTCTTAGGATTCGCCGCATCCGACTCAGTGCCGATGCGCTTAAGCTCATCGACTAAAGCCGCTATGTGTTGCTTGCCCGTGGCTTCTGCCACGATCCGCAGGGCGAGTTCTAAGGTTTTATCAGCCATGGCTATCTCGTTAATGCTCTCGTTAGTATCTAAATAATCGGTGTTTAAACGGCGGTTAAATGGGGATTAAAGGGCATGGCAATTGAGTACGGCCATGCCCTTGGGTTAAGCAAAACCGCTTACGCATCCAGCTCTAGGTACTCGAACGGATGATCCTTACCCGCGACTAACTGGGCTTTACCCGCAAGGGTGGCGCTCACAAACTCACTGGCGGCAAAATCGATCGCAGCCGTAGGCGATAAGCTGGCGTCGAAAACATCGAGCTTAATCGGCTTGCCTGTTTCTAAGTTGGTACCTTCGCCGAAGATCCGCGCGCGGGTTTGGGCGTTAATGCCACCGCGAATGAGGGTGCCGCTAATGGCGTTATGCTGGCCTGTCACCGTCACCGCGCCGCCCGCTTCAATTGCGCCGCCTTTTACGGCGCGCACTAGCCCTAGGGCATAGTTCACCTCATAGTCAGTGCCCAGCACTAAGGTGGCAGCGTCTTTCTTCACCACAAAACCGAGGGCAGCAAAGTTACTTTTAGGTAGCTGTATCCAACGCTGATTATCAGGCAAGGTCACGGCCTCATCAGTTAAGGTGCCGCTGCCCGTGTTCAGCACTTGGGTATCACCCAGCAGTGCCATAGCAATCAGTTCGGCGGGTTGATCGTCAAACGACCATTCCACCTCAACAGGTTTTGCAATTTTCACCACGCTTAAAGCTTGGCCATAGCTGTCTTTCTTTTTACTGCCACGTACCTTTTCGTCGGCGTCGGTTTTAATGGCGAGCTTAGTGGTGTTGATGGGACCAATGATCCCCGTTGATTGCCCTTGGGCATTTAAGCGGTCAACAAAAAAGTTGCCTGCGACTAATAATCCATTCATAGGATTTTCCTCATCTTAAGTTGTTGGGTTAGCTGGGTTTGAATCTCAGTTGCACACTCACGGCCACGGGGTAATAACCGTGGCTTTTAGTGAAACGGGGTTTAACGGGACTGTTAACGCGCACAAAGGGGCCAAGCATCTGACCATCCACCGCAATGGACTTACCCACAATCGCGTTTAACAGGCTGACTAATAGCTCACCTGCTTGGCCTTCGTGGATAGATAAACGGCAAGCCAATACCACAAGCCAAGTCTGCTTAATTTGGCTGGTGTTGCCGCCTTGTGCGGTATCCGCCAGCGTATCGCCCAGATACAGCACATGGGCGGCGGGGGTGATTTGGCTGCGCTCATCCACTTCACTTAGCTCATTGGCTTGATAGACCTTTTTCAGCTTCTGGCTCATCACTAATGGCTCAAGCAGTTGAGTCAGCGCATCACCTGCAGCAAGGTAGTTATCTTTAATCTCAAACATCAGATAAACCCCTTAGATGCACGGCGGCCAAACACGCTGCCTGCACTTTCGATGCTGACCACTAACTCACTTTGGCTAGCGACTTCTCCCGTATCAGCTAGCCCCAAACTGATATCGCCTTTGCTCACTGCGGTTAAAAACTTCACCACAGCGGTATAGCGTTTCTCGACTTGTTCAGGGGCTTTATCGCCATACAAGAAGTAACGGGCGATATCGCAGCAGTTACGCTCAAGCACGGCGGGAACCGTGGTTAACGGCAAGGTGTAACGGCCCACGATATAGCCATCAATCTCAGCCGCAGCATCACGCAATGCTTGCTCAAGCACGACGGTATTGATTTCCCCTGGCACACTGTCTTCACGCTCGGTAAGCAGCATTAAGTCCTGTGCACCAAAGCGACTCAGCATGTTGTCAGGGGTGGCGTACATCAATTGGGCCATGGCTATTCACCTGCTGCGTTGGTGACGGTGCCCGATGGTTCAGTGCCTTTCGTTTCAGTGCTAGGCATTTCAGCGCCTGGATTAGCAGTTTCGTTTTCACCTGGCACAGTGACTTTTACTGCCTGAATAGCACTAATTAAGTCATTTTTATTCATCGAGTTAACACCCGTGATCGCCAAGTCTTTTGCCAGTTCTTTCAGCTCTTTTACTGACAGTTCACCCAAGGCTTTCTCTTCAGCATTGGGCTCTTTCACACCAGTGAGCGTGCCTGTGATATCGGAGCCTAATGCCTGATCACCGTCTGGAATGTCCACACTCCCCGACGCTGGTGCCATATCACGCACGGATACTTTAAGGCGCTGATCAGCTTCAAACGCTGCAACTTGCTCATCCGACAACTCGGCCAGCGGTATAAGGTTTTCGCCTTTGGTAAGCGCCATGCCCGCACGGCGATAGCCAGTGTGCGCAAGACAGATAACCAACAGGACTTGAATGTTCTTAGAAGGATTCGCCATTTCATTGTTACCTCACTCGATGTTGGGGTGCGGGCGCATCCTTGCGCCTGCGATTCGCTGCTCAAACTTAAGGGGTGAACACCTAAAGCTGTGGCACCACAAGGATCTCGAACTTGCCTTTCAGTTCGTTATCCACGGTCACGCCACCTTCATCAATGCGCTCACGGGTCATTAACTTGAGTGCGACGTCTTCAAGAGAAGCTGGGATCACCAACAAATTGGGGCGTATCTTGAGCTTCTTACCGCCATCGCTGGTAAAAGCTTGCATGGCTTTGTAAGCGCTCCATAGGTTGGTGGCATTGAGAGTACGCTTGTTGGCGAAGGCCATTTGCCAGAAGCCAAAGCCCGCTTCACAGCGCATATCGGTGCCGAACTGGAACTCGTTATTGGTCCAAACTGCAGGGTCGGTTGGATTAAACAGGGTGTTTAAATCCAGCTTGCGACGCTCTTGAAAGATGAGTGGCTTTAATGGGCGCGTGGTATCGAGCAAAAACCAAGGTTCCCCTGAATAAGCGCCATCAACCACCATATTGGCCACCGATACGTCAGCCCCCGTACCATCGTGCTTCTCGTTAACGGGATGGTCAGTGTCAAAAAAGTTCTGCCCGTCATAACACAAAGTGCCAAAGCCTTCGGCTAATAGCTCGAACACCAAGTCGTCGGGAAACTCTTCACCTTCCTGCGCCAATGCCTGCACCATAGGTTTGTAAATCCCTAAAGTGTCATCTTCCACATCATCACGACTAATACCGATGGTGGTTTCAAAGGTACGGTTAGTGATTGAATAACCATGCTCTTTGATGGAGTTGATCACCCGCGCACCAATCCATTCGCGCATAGTCGGCATGGAGCCTAACCAGCCATAGGTATTGGACTTAGTATTGCTTGGCACGACTGAGGCAATTTTTAAATACAGTGGATCAGTCTTAGCTAAAGCATTTTGAAACTCGCTACGCACCATAGTGCGCAGAGCTTGTAATACTGGGGCGTTAATAGCAGCCATTATTTGTGCTCCTGATCAGCGGCGATAGCTTTAGCAAAGTCAGCGTGCGACATGCCCCAAGAATCGGCCATTTTGATTTCGTCGGCAGTCAGTGCCGCGAGTTTGGTTTCCTTGTCCTTGATAGGATCGGGAACTGTGGTGGTTTGCTTGGCCGTTAATGCGGCAATAGCCACACGCTCACCCAAGTTGGCTGTAAGCGCCGCCATGGATTGCTTGCCTAACTTGGTTAGGTAATCACGTTCGCACTCAAAGGCTTTGCCTTCATCTATCGCCGCCTTCACGGTTTGCTCAACGGTAAGCACACCGTTTTCAGCAGTTAGCGCAACCAGCTGCGCGCGCAGGGCCGCGACCGTGGCCACAGGAACGTACTGGCTTAGATCAACCGAGGGCGATGTAGCACTCAGCGCGGTAAGCTGTTGCTTTAAGCCATCAGCGCTATTTGCTGCCGTGGTTAGCGTATTAAGTGCAGATAGCGCCGCGACCTCTTGCTCAGCGGTTAAAGCTGTCACGTCATCTGGAATTTCAACGCCCAAGGCAGCTAAGATTTTTTTAAGTAATGGGTTCACATGGAGTTCCTCCGTGTCGGTGGATTGGATAGGTTCGTGTGGATTGAGGCTTGTATTAAGTGCAGCCAGAGCAGCCAATGATGCGAGTGGCAACATGCCATCGACACCAGGGCGGTTAGTTAACGCGGCTGAGTGGATAAATTGCGGGCGGCCAGTGCTGGTGTCATAACCGAACACTAGGCTGAAGTACTTGTATTCTTTGGCGGTGAGGTAAGCGATGGCGTTCTCGGTAAAGCGCGGCTTAATGAACAAGCCCTTCCCTTGTCGATATTGCACGTCATCAATGTTAAACCAACCCGCAGCGGGTGCAGGCTGGCCATTCTTCTCCTTGTTGAGGGTTTGGTGTTCGTAGTCAATAACCAGATCACCGGCTTTATGGGGAGTATTTGCTTGCAGGGCCGCGAACGCAACGCAATCCATCAACCACTTGCCACCAGCTACATCATCAGGGCGACCATCTACGCTGGCAAAGTGGCCATCAGGCAGTGCCTGAATGTAGCCATCTTCACCAACCACAAAGGCGGCTTCTGGATTGACATTTAACTGGCTGCTTAAGGCGGCAAAGCCCAAAGCGATGGATGTTGCAGGCATAAAAAAGGCACTCTCAATTACATTGGAGTGCCTATGATGATCTCGCTTGACTTGCTAGCGGATTGGAAAGGTTTCGGGATTAATCTTCTGCGGGAACACGAGAAATTATATAATCTAATTGGTCATTGATTAGAGATTGGAGCACATTAATTTCATAATGCACTTTATTTTCGCCACCATTTTCCTGACGAAAACATTTCTTATGATCAAAATAAATGACTAACCAACGTCTTATCTTGCCCACTTTTTCCTGAATGTAACTGTCACGCGAATACATTCTGTCGCACAAGCCTAAGGCTTGTGAAAGTAAGCGCTGGTCTGTACCAGGGTAACTTTGGTTAAGTAGTTTTCCGAGTTCTTCATTTGCAACTTTAATCGAGTTCAAGTGTTCTAATAAGTTCAGCAAGTTAACTCCTTAAGTTATCGTTTTAAGGTAGCACTGTACATGTTTTACAGAAGAAACCCCTAAACTTGAAGGTGTACAAGAAAAATCAAATTGAAACAAAGTAGTTAACACCACATTTTGCTAAACTTGTGGGTTAGGTTTGTAATTTTTGATGCTTCTAGCTTTATCTTTAAGCCTTGGTTCCACAACAGACAAAGAATTAAGACGGCCAAGTAATCTATTTTTTAAGCTCGCAGGTACATATTTGTCTCTAACAACTTTCCAAAGTAAAATATCTTCATGAATTTTTTTATGTTGTTGATTTTTTATTGCTATTTTACTTCCACTCAAAACAACTCCAGTAATAACCTTAGTGTCATCACCTTTGTACAAAACAGTTTTTCTGGGATGCATTAAATGCCCATGCCGACTGATAATACTTTTAACAGTCTTAGTGAAGAGTTTGTTTATGGTAACACCAGAAAATGTCACATCATCAACGTAGACAGTCATACATACGTCATGCATATTGGACAATTTCTCGAGTTCAAAAAACATTTCTGCATTAACCCAAAATGCCAATGGCATACTAATCCTACTACCTGTTGGTAAATGACCATTGACAGAGCAAATATCGGCAAGAATATCTGCAACATTCGAAGAACATTTCAAGGTTTTATAAAAAAACCTAAAAATCATTTCTCTTGTCGTAGAAGGAAAAAATGACTTTATATCAGTCGTCAAAACTTTGCTGTTTGTAGAATGAGACTGTGCATTAGTGATGTGTGATAACCCCTTCATTCCTGAGTGAAGAAATGGTGGAGGTTCAATTCTACACATCAAACTAGCAATTCTAGTGTGAACTTTCTCTAATTTCTCTCGTGGGTGCTCGATTACTCGCTCTTTTTCATTATTACCTTTCTGAATAAAAACATTATATCTTTCAGGTGAATACCTTAAATATGATAGTTCTTCGGAAGTAATACAAAGAATAGATAATAAACGACTTTGTTTGATTAACTTATAGAAAGGAGAGTCATGTAATCTGTATGATTTTCCAGCAGTATTTATTTTAAGCCTTAACTTTTTCCGTGTCATTTTTATCGTTCAACCATTCCATTAACTGAATTAGCTTACCTGTAAAAGCCAGTCTTATTTTCTTTGGAATTTTCCCTTCGTTTCCAAGACTCTCTGAGAAAAAAACTAGCGACGACACAGGGATATCAAAGAGCTTTGAATACCCTTCTAAGAGACTCATTGTTACAGTTTTCTTACCACTTTCAATTTCTGATAGGTGAGATTTAGAAATACCTAGACGACTAGCCAGTTCGACCTGAGTCAAATCGTGAAATTGTCTAACAACTTTCAATGCTTTATGAATCATAATATGAATTCCTTCGGAAAATCTAAGGGGAACACTGTACTCATAATCAAATGTCGAATTCAGAATCTGTGAAAAGTTTATAAATCCAAACGGCTATTCTAACGCTCCATTTGAATGTTAACAAAGCCCATTTTTTGAACTTTTTCTTCCGATTTTTTTCTTGTGTCTGCTGGTTGTGATCACTATTTACCATTTAAGTCTCCTTTGATTGCCATTCACAACACGTGAATGGTCTCGCCCAATCTCAGGAATGAGAGTAACCAGCATTAACCCCTAGTTTTCCGGCTACGGAGCTCGCCCCGTAGCCGAGTCCCCCCCACGTGATCCCGATGCAGAACTACATGAGCTGCTGGGCATCGTGCGGCGGTCAAAATGTTAGAGAATTTCTTCTCCACGCCCCAAATTAAAAGCAGGCACTTGTTATGGCGAATGTCTCTCAAATAATCACGAAATAATCATAACTTAGATTAACGTCTAGCACAAGCAAAAGTTCGCACACAGCGAACTTTTGCTTACAGAAAGGGGTAATGAGGTTTAGGCATACTTTATTTTAACTCCTTTATTGTGTTTAAACCCCGTTTAAATCCTTTGTAAAGCGTTTAAGTTGTGTTGAGATAAGCCGTTGTACCAAGTTGAGAGTTAAGTTGCTTAAATCGCGTTTGAGAGCTTTACGCTTCGGAGCTTGTCACCTTAGAATACCGTTATTACTTTTAAAACCATGGACGGCACATGACCACCAATCCCCCTAAGCAACCCCAAACAGAACAGGCACAAACTCCTCGCGCTGAAACATCGTTTAAATGGCTCATCATTCTACTGGCCATAGTTGCAGGCTGTTTGCTGGCTTTCTACTTTTCAAACTTCCACGGGGGTATCGGGGATAAAGGCGACTTTGGAGCCTTTGGGGATTACTTTGGTGGTGTACTAAACCCTATTCTTGGTTTTGCCACCGTTGGGCTGCTTGTATGGTCATTAAAGTATCAGCTGGATGAGCTAGCGCTTTCACGGCAAGAACTTGCTCTGACTCGCCAAGAGCTCGCAGAGACCAAAGAAGAAACGGCTCTAAGTCGGAAGGCTATGGAGGAGCAAGTGGCCCACATACAAAAAGAAGCAAAGTTAAATGAGCTTATGCGATTAATGTCAGATTTGAGGTCACAGTATCAAATTTTACTAAGCCAGGAGCTCAAGAGTTACACGAGTGACTTAAGTACCCAGATATACTACCATTATTCAGGTAAGGAAATTATTACAATTGATAGTGTCATCTATGGTAATAAACCGTATTCAGCCAGTGTAGCTGAATCAATAAGAATCGCATTGAAGAATGCATATGATTTTTTCGCACAGCAAAATATGGTTTGTCAATTTAAAACGCTTGAGGAAATCTTAAACTTATATACCACTGTCGTATGCAGATATTCTCTTAGTTCTAGTCACTCTGATATTTCAACAATTTATTTAAATGAGGCAAGGCAAATGCTCCAACCTTTTCAGGATGTATTCTGGAGCGAAGCTATTAGTGAGCAACTTAAAAAAATAAACTCATTCTATGAATTGGCAAAAAAATCAAACACCACTGCTTAGAAACAGTTCCAATATTTTCAATACTTGGTGTTTATCTTCTTGCCCTAAACCCAAATAAGCCCTTGCAGAAATCCCCGCTGGGCCTGCGGGCATATCGTCGGTGCCACCGAATTGGTGAATAGCGGCATAGATTTTATTGCTACCAATCGCCGCCCAAAAGTCGCCGCTGTCGGCAGTCACGCTGGCAGCTAATCCACCTGCACTGGCTTGTAATATCTTACCGCCTTGGCGTTTAGGGTTGGCCTTAAGGTAGGCATCACTTAAGGATGCCCAGGCTTGACCTGTCGTGGGATCGGCCTCTGCTTCAAAGGCTGATTCGGTGGCGGACTCTAGCACAGCGGCAATATCGTTCATGGGTTCGCTTAAGTCATCGAGCTTAATCAGCAAGCTATCAAGCACCTGCAATACAGTGCCGTTGGTAAACTGAATATCCACTTTATTCATAGTGCATCCCTACCCTTTTAACTGACCTTCAAGCACTTGGTATTGGGCTTGCTGCAATTCAACTAGCGATAACTTAAGTACTTCCACTTGGCCCTCATTAGGTGTGCGCTGTAATGACCAATGGTTCGCGATAAGTAATTTACTATTACTAGCAGGGTCATTGGTTGCTTGCCCTTCCATTGGATACACATAGAGCAAGGTTTGATTATCGTTATCCCATAGCACGGCCTCGGGCTTAGCCAGTAGCAGCGGTAATTGCTGTAACTGGTTAGGCGTCACCGAGGCTTGCGCTGTACTGAGTTGCCGCTCAGTTATAGCGAGCAATGCGCTAGGTTCTCGCCCTAAACGCGCTGTCACTGCGGTTTGAATCGAGGGCGTCATAAAACCTAAAGCCTGTACGCCTAAGCCTGGTCGTCGTTTCTGCCCTGGATTGGCGGCAAGGACTTCATCCGTCCATTGGGCAAACTGGGCGTGGCGCAGTGGGCTATTATTGAGTGCTTGAATAAACTGCGCGCGGGTATCGAGGGATTGAATAGTGCCAAGCTTTTTAGCGACGGCCACGTCGGTACCAAAGGCGGCTTCGCCTGGACTATAGGCCCAGCCTAAATCGGGGCTCATGCTGCTGCCATCGGGCAGATCGATACGCGCATGGGGCACGGTCAATACTTCACCCGTTCCGCGCGCGACAGTCTCAGTATCAAAGCGCTGGATATAACCTTCGCCATTTTCGACAGTGATCCCCATCGCCTTAACCTGCGCTTCAGTTAACGCCCGAACGCGGCAACGACAGCCCCAACCATTGGGCGGATAGATGATGTCCCATATTGGATCGTCAAAGCGGAACACTTTACCCCTAAGCCGCGCATGGGCTGGCCGTGTCTGGCCGTCATCTATCGCCACATACTGCCAATAGGGGTGGGTTTTGCTGCGCGATAACATGCGCCGATAGCGCCCAGCCATGTAAGCGGTTTGCAGGTTTTGACGATAGATAGTGTTTAAGCGGTAGGGACTACCCAGCTGTACCTCGCGGCCATCGACTTCCTTTTTACCCCACCATCCGAGCTTTTCGAGTTGAGGTTTAAGGTTGGCCTGAAACTGCTTAGCGGTTAACCCTTGGCTTAGGGCTGCATCCACTTCATTACGGATCGCCGTGAGCACATCCATCTGTGCCGCCTTGGCCACAGTAAACGCACGGGCGTGGGCGCGGGTCCACACGTCTTGCCAATCGTCACTTATAGCAAAGCCTTTGGCACGGAAATAGGCCACCGCATCGGCGGGGGCTTGGTTAATGGCAATGCTTAAATCAACGGTTTTAGGCACTCTTGGTTTAGGCATTGGCCATGCCCCACAGTTCGGCCACAAACATTAACCGCGCTAAGGTTTCGGTAAGCTGCTCGGTATCCATGGCGGGATAGTCCTGTTCCAGTTGCGCCCGCAACTGCTCCGGCTCGCTCTGCAGTTGTGCCAGTAATGGCTCTACCATCGCCATATAGGCTTCGCTCATTTGACCTTGAGTGAGTGCATCCAAGGCTTTATCTAAGGCGGTTTGGCTCGGTTCACTCAACGGGGCATCTGACTGCTTAGCGGCCCCCTCTTGCGCAGAGAGCGCAGCCAATGCCGTCTGGTTAGCAGCGCTGGCATTGGGGTCTTCTTGCTGGATCACCAACACGGCTTCGCCATTAGCGGGCTTAGGGATACGGGTCTTTTCATGCAGCCAGTTTTGTGGGATCTGCATGCCCATGCTGACGAACGCACGCAGCGGATACGCTAAGGCCCGTAAGTCTTCGGCTTCTGTGGTATCAAAGACTAAACGTGGATGACGACGGTGGCTTTGATAACTCTTGCAGTTAAGCGCATATAAAGGGGCCACTAAGTCGCGGGTTAAGGTTTCGGCAATCAGGGTAAGGTCAGCATCACGCAGCTCTTGGCGCACTTCGTTATGCACGTTACCGAGCGCATTGGTTGAGCTTTTACCGTCGGCTTGGCTGGTCAAGGTGCCGCCTAAAATCACCTTGCTCATGGTCTTTTCAGCCCAGCTAATCATCAAATCAAAGGGATCGGCTTGACCTGTGGCGGCACTCTCAAAATCCATCACCATGCCCTTGGGCATAATGCCACCCGCGTTATGGCCAATGCTCATCACTGCATTTAACAGGGCGCGCTTTTCCTCATCGCTGGCACCCGCTGGATACTGACCAATACGCAGCGGCAAACCGTAGATCTCAAGGAACTCGGCTAAGTCGCGCACACTGTAGTTTTTAAAAATAAACGGCCAGATTAACTGACGCACTAAACCACTGCGGCTAACATAGCCCGACTTGGCAGGGTGAATATGTTTGATCCAACCAAAGGGCCACAGGTCAGCGCCATTGACCGTGGCATCACGCAGCCGCAGTTCGTTGCGCCGCTCAGGATGAGTCATAAACCAAGACGGATCGCGATACTCTGGCACTTCAATAAACCATTCGCCCAGCTCACGCGTCCAGGCTAACTCGTGCATGCTAAAGCCCTTGAGAATGGCATCACTCATTGACTTAATGAGCGTCTTTATCCAGTTACCTTCCTCAAGCATTTCTTGCAGATATTCAGTGTCGGCCTTTTCCTGTGGCGTCGGGTTACGTGGTGGCACTAAGTAATAGTCCACGCCGATCAGCGCCCGTTTGCGCTTGTCTAACTCGGCATAAAGGTGGCCGTCTTTCTCTTCGATATCTTCGGCTAGTTCACATTGGGCAATGAGATCGCCTTGCTCGGCGGCCTGCAAAATATTGGCTGCACTGGCGGGCGTTAAGCCACTACTGGGGTGCTGACTAAAGGTACGTTGCAGGCCAATTAAACGCACATCGTCGGTCTGCAGCGCTTTGGCTTCACGCTGTTTAAACGGCCGACCACTGGCGTCCAAAATACGTGATTCAGTTGTTTTTTCTTGCATTACCAGCAACCTCGCTGCGTTTGATGATCATCATCCTCATGGGCACTTGCATGGGCATTAGGATTACGGTGATCACTTCTAGGAATGGGGGTGAACTCTATGGGGGCACCGTCTAAGGTGGAGGCGTATACCATCAAGAACAGGCTGATTGCGGCATCACCGTGACGTTCTTTTTCTTGGCCTGTGCGTACATCGCCAAGGCATGGCGTACCTCGACGGTTAATGCTTAAGGCCCTCAGATCAGTACTGGTGTCGTCATCCCTTGGGATAGTGATTAAGCCGTCTTCAAAGTGACTTTTAAAACGTGGCATTTGCTCGCGGTAAAAGGACTCAGATAGCATCACACAGGCGATCACTTCACTACCGTATTTATCCTGGGCGTATTCCGCTAACGCTTGGCCATTCCCGCGCGCATCCATCGCGCCGCCCCTCATCCGTGGCAAGCGGTCCACAATGTAAAACAGGATCTGTTCTTGTTGGCGAAAGGGAATGTTTTTAAGCTCAACCTGTAACTTGGTTTTAATGTGGAGATCTTGGGCTATTTCACCCACGTCAATCACGGTTAAGTCACCACTACGGGCAAAATCTTCACCAAAGCAATGGGGGCGTGCAGGATCTAAGCTATCGAGAACCGGCTTGAGTTCATCCTCACACCACTTAAGGATCTCCGCCGCCCGTAAACTCTCTGACCATTGTCCAAAAGCATCGTCTTTTTTAAGGCGAATAACGGGGCCGCTATCTGTCACGCTGGCCATGCGGGCTTCGATTAACGCGCGGTTAAGATAGGCACCACCGCCCGACTTTGGCACGCAGAAGTATTCCTCTAACGCATCCTCTTCGGTGGCGGTGGCTTTGAGTAATTTCGCTTTCCAGTCATCCTCGGCCGCTTGGCTCCATTCGATGCCGCGCACTTGGCAAATACGCTTATACAGCCCCTCATTACAGGCATCATCTAAGGTGACGCGGTGAATGGAGTAATCTTTTTTACCCGCACGGGAATCGTTAATCAACTCATTGAACTGGTTATCAATGCCATTATGGGTGGAGATCAAGCGTACCTTCGCGCCCCACATGGTCAGCGCCAATGCCGCTTTTAGCACTTCGGCCAAGCGTTCGTGGAACGCCGCTTCGTCTATAGTCACATTGCCTTGCATACCGCGCAGGTTCGAGGGATTACTCGATAGCGCCTGCACCTTAAAACCTGAGGCAAAGTAAATGGCAAAGGTCAGGATCTCTTTACCATCTTGGCCTTCATCAACAAACACTTCTTCTTGGATTTCGCCTGCGGCTTTATCAAATACTTTGGCCCACATGGCCGCAGCGTCGATAAATTCCCGCGCCATCTCCTTGTTACTGCCCACATAAAAATGGTTAGTCCCCCCTTGGCCACGGGCAGCGCCTGCGGTAAGAGAAGCATCGGCAGCCTCAGCCCAAGTGAGTCCAGTTCGGCGCGACTTTTCGGCAATTTTCAGCGGTGACTCGTCGGCTATCCAGCGTTTCTGATAACCGAGCAGCACCTCTTTAGGATCAAAGCGACTTAGGCAACTTGCCTCATACGTGGGATCAAAGCTGCTTGCCGTTGGCGTGATGGCTAGCGCTACCGCAGTCGCGGCTGCTAACACCTTTTTCTTAATGGTCATCAGGCAATCCCCAGTATTTCGCGCTTAAGCAAGGCCACGGCATCACTGGTTAAGCCAGCGGTTTTCGCGACCTTCTCGGCGGCATTAGCCGCTTCGGCCGCGAACGCGGTGCGGATCTCTTTCTCGCGCTTATGGCTGGCCATGGCAGCAGACTCCAAACGCTGCACCGCTAACATGGCATCTTTAATCATGCCAACATCGGCACCTTCGCCCGTTTCATCTTGGTTTAATAGGGCTTTAAACAGCTGCGAACGCGCCATTTCGAGGATGAGTTTAGTCACTTCACCCGTGGGCTTGTCACCCAGCTCTGCCGTCCACACTTGGGTGATCTCACGCATTTCGCGCAGGGATTTACCCACAGCCTCCATCTTGGTGGCATAGCGGTTGATGCCTGCGCGGGAAAGCTGGTTTTCCTCAGGCAAGCCTGCGGCTTTAATCAGCGCATTGATTTCATCGAGCAAATCAATCTGCTGAATCGAACCATTACGCAGCCCCGCATCGAGCTTTTTACGGATAGGATCGGGCAGTAAATCCACCTTAGAGCGGCGACCTCGGGTTTCATTTGCCATTGTCAGCTCCTTTAGAAGACTTTATCGAAGCAGCAAGATCCTTCTGCGCTTGAGCCATGGCTTTTTGCAAAGCTCTTTCGGCCTGTGCGACTTGGGGCACTTTGGCGAAATACATCTTGCGGAACTCACCTTCGATATACCGCTTACCTTCTTTTTCCATCATGGGTTTAATGACTTGGTTTTCTACATCAGCGGTAACCAAAGCGAGGGCTAAGTGATAAAGCACGTTCTTTTGTCCAGCAGTTAACGGCTTAACGGCCATGGCTACTCTCCCGCCCGTGGACGTTTAACCCCTGGCACTACCGCGCGGCCTGTCGCCACATCTTGGCCGCGACCTGTTAGCGTGGCCGTGGTCACTTTGCCCACTAACTCGGTTTTAATCAGCCCTTGCTCATTAAGCCAAGCGAGCTGCACCAGCAAGGCATCGCGGCTAATGTCGAGGCCGTAGGCATTTAAGCCATCTTGTAAGATGGACTCATTGAGCGCGAAGGCTCCCGCCTCGGTCAGTAATCGAAGCACCACAAGGCGTTGGTGCTCATTGATAATTTGCTGCATCGCCATTATTGGTGGCCTCCTTTCAGTTCGTTTTCGAGAAGCATGTCGGTCTTGGTTTCTAAGCGCCTAATGCCTTGTTCCATTGCGCCAAAGCGCTCACCTAAACCTGTGAGGGTTTTATCGAGCGCATGCAGTTCGTCACGGGTAGGCATGTACTCCAATTGCATTTCAGTTTCGCTAAGGCGCTTGTCGATTTCAGCCACCTTTTGGATCACCTTTTCATGCTCAATTCGTGGGGTAAATCGCGTGCTAAACCACGCCATCAGCAGTGCACATAAAACGCTAATGACGCTGCCAATGAAGCCCCAATACTTACCGAAATATTCAAATAGCGATTCGATCATAAACGCTTCCCATAGCGCATCTTCTGGCGCTTATCTTCATCCTGTTGGCAACTGATACAGCGCAACTCGTTAAGCCGCTGTGGCTCATTTGGCTCTAAGCAATCAATACAGATGCCATTGCCAGTGCTGTGTTGTTTGTGCCTGGCGGCATCCCTTACTGCATCAACACAGGCAGCTCGCTCGCGGGTTTCCATATTGCTAGCCCAATCGGTTTCGTCCATGGGGTTCCTTATTTTGTTTGGTCAATTTGATGGCGTTGCCGCCAATCGTGCAGGGCTTGCCAGTCGAGGTTGCATTGCCCAAGGTCAGCGGTGAGAGACAGCATCAACTCGGCTAATGCTGGGTTGGCTAGGCACAAAGTTTGTTGAGTCAGTAGGCACTGGATCACTGGCTGTGGCACTTGGGTCACTTGGCACTCGCGCATCAGTGCTGCGGGCGGCAACACATACGCTGTCGTGTAAACGGGCACGTTGCGCACAATCGGCTGCGTGGCTGAGCAAGCGCACAACATCATTAGGCACAGGAGCATCGCGCCATGCTTTAGCATCTTCATCGGTAGTGTCCTGCAACAGTTGATTGAGTTGGTTTTTAAGGGCGTGATGGCGGCCCATTAGCTCTGCCTTTTGCAGCGAGACTTGCTGTAATTGCAAGGCAAGCTGCTCTGACTCAGCCGCTAATGCGGCCTTATCGGCATTGGATTTGCGCAAGCTATCAGCCAAGTTATCAGCATCGGTTTGCAGCGTTGATTTATCCGCGAGCGCTTGGGTAAGTTGGCTTCTTGTCGTGGCTAATTGGTATTGAGCTAAACAAAGCACTGCCACAAAAAGCGACACAATCAACCATTGAATGGCGATACTAATTTGGGAGGGCGTCATTGCGTTATACCTCCGGCCATGAGTTCGCTTAGGCAAATGGTTTGCTCTTCGACACGGCGCTTGATGAGGCCATTTAGGCGCACCTTGTTACCGAATAGGTCGGTGCCATACGTCCAGCCATTACAGACGCGCTCACCCGTTTGCTTATTGGTTGAACAGGCTTGGGTTAGCTCTTTGCACGCGCCCACTCTGTCGCCCGCTAACAGCTTTTTACGCAAGGTTGAGCTGGCAAAGTTGCCGTATCCCGCCCAGTGCAAAAACGATAAATAGGCGGCGTGCTCGCTGTGGGTGAGCGTTACGGGCGCGGTGAGGCTGAGCAACTGCTTATCCTCCTTGGCGATATCCTTGGCAAAGATCTCCATGCATTGCTGCTCGGTGAAGATTTGATCAAGCTTTAAGTCTTTGCTCGTATGGCCACGACAGGCGGTCAGTACACCCACCGCATCGACATAGACGCTCAGGCTATTGCCTTCCCATTTATCGGTAAGCTGTGCGCCCGTGATGGCCGCCGAACTTAAGCCTGCGGCCAATAAAATCGCCTTGAGTTTACTGTTCATTAGGCACCGCCATAGCTTGCACTTTAGCTCGTTTACGCGCTTTTAAAATGTCCAGATGGGTGACGGCTTGCCAGCCTTGATCAAAGTAGCTTTGGCGGGTGAGGCTGTGACTGTACAAAAGCAGGGTAGCAGGCGCATTGCCAGTGAGGTCAGCCGCTAACTCTGCACGAAGGCGAGCATTAAAACCGTCCTTAGCGCACTGGCGATAGACTCGGTTTTGTATGCGTTTGGGCTGCGCATTCGCAATCGGCATACTGTTAACGCCGCTACGAAAGTTATTGTGGGTGACAAAGGCCATAAAAAAACCGAGACAGTGAACATGGGTTCATTGTCTCGGCTTAAGGGTTTGGAGCGGATTGGAAAGGTTTCGGGATTAGTTGTGTTAATAAGTCTCTACACCAAAATGAGTTAGAAAACTCTTTAGTACAACTTTTGTCACGTACTCTTCAACGTCACTAGGTTCATCTAACCCGAAGGAGCCTAAAAGTCTCCCTGATTCAGGAAGATTTAGATCACATCGTCCTGAAGAATCGACATATAGTGTCATTAACTCATGTTTTTGAATAGGCTTTGATAACGGATCAACTATCAAATTGAATTCAACTTTTCCAATAATAAACTCAGCTGAAATTGGAGAAATTGATATCTCGACAGTTTCACCGAGAATAATAAATGTCTTTATTTTAGTTGTAGACTTACTACATTCCCCAAATTCTTTTTCAACTATACACCTATTAAACTCATCAATTAATAACCCAAAGTTTTCTAAAGTTTTTTTGTAACTTTTACAAGCTGAAAATACGCCTACCTTTGCCATAATTTTATCCTTAATTTTATACGAACCACTAAAGCTGGATTGTTCTTACATCAATATCTTGCACTAAACTTTTATTATTAATTTCAATTTTCTGAGATAAGACGCCATCTCGAGGAACTACCCTTAACCATAGGTATTCTTCAGTTCCCAAGCCGATTTGTCGCTTTGATTCCGCAACTAATACGACACTATCAAGGCGCGAGCGCGTAAAATCAAATTTCCCGTCTTTATCGGTCAGAATGATCTTATCCGCAGGAAATTTAATATCTTTCAACAAAGTAGCAGTTTCACAGGACACTATAAGCTCATAATTTTCCTTAGCATTATCTCGGTTAGGACCACCATTAAGATAAGCCAATTCGACCTCATTTTTATCAGGCAGTCCCATACACTCTTTATTTGCATAACTTTGCTTATCGAACAGGGCTTTCTTGAATTCTTTGAGCGGGTAAACCTTGATCTGGGTGATAGGCATCGGCACTACATTGGCGGAGTTTGTTACGACATAGAGAGAGCCTGTCACTTTGACAGGTATGAAGATATAAGTTGATGCTACAATTAGTATGATAAGTATGGCTTTTTTCATGTAGAAAATCCCTTTTCTTAGATGAACTGTCGTAGTACTTGAGCTAGTAAGTCAGGATAAATCTTTTACCCGTCTGGGACTCTATAAGCTTTGATGTATTGGTCATCATCAATGTTGCTGTATAGGCATGATGTAACGACAAAACGAGATTTTGTAAATCTTGGTCAGCCTCAAGCAAACTCACTTTTAGCCCTAAATCTTGTGCTTTATCAAAGTGGATATGTCTTGAATGCTCCTTTGTTTCACTTGGATTATTTAGATTTGACATGATTTTTTCAATTCTCTCTTGACGCACGTCATCATCTAAATCTGACAGCATTCCAGAATTTAACCAGTTCGGCACTATCGAGTTAGCTAGTTCTATTGCTCTTTCACATTGCTCTAAAAATGCTGGAGGGTATCTACTTAGTAAAGCCTGCCATAATGGAATAGTATGAGGCTCTAACTGAATCTGTCGCGCTGCGCGGTTAAACTCATCAAACACTGAAAATGCAGATACTGTAGCTAATTGCGGGTCAAATGGGCCGATACATGATTGATGCCCCATGATGATATTTCTGGCACTACACGCAATCATTGTCCCCGCTGACATGGCCATCTGTGGAATGATCACTTCAATATTGGTGCCAAACTTTTTTCGTAGATAATAGCCAAGAGATTCTGCAGCCGTGATTGAACCTCCAGGTGTATGCAGCACCAAATCTAATCCCTTTGTACAATCCATTTCATAAATAGCGTTCATAAAGCCATTTTTGTCGTTGTCATCAATAGATAGATTCGGTACAGGTTGTCCATTAGTGGTTAGCCAACCAGAATAATAACAAATGACATTTCTGCCTCGGTATTGGGACAACAACTGAATGTATTTTTCCCTTATACCATCTGGGCCAAAGACTGCCCCATCCTCGTTGGGTGTATTCATTTCGGCAATAATTGCATTCAAGCCTGGCATTTAACGTCCTATGTCTCTGAAACAAAAAAGACCTACATCATAGCAGGTCTTTTTTGTTAATAAATAGTTTCAATTTTTATATGCGAATAGAAGTAAAATTCGCAATAGAAGGCTGAGCCTTAAGTTTAGTTTTATTCGCAATGCCACTAGTCTTAAACTTCATGCTTAATGCATTAGAAGGAAACCCTCCGAACCCAAAACTAGCAATTGCTTGAACATCCACACTCTTACCGCATATTTGCTCTTGCATTACTTTTAAATTTGTATTCTTCATAAAAGCCTCCTTATTAATACCCATATATAGTGCCAAACATCCATGAGCACCACCACATGTAGTATCCCTCACCATTTTAAAACCAAAAAACCTCAATGGATTGAGGTTTAAAATAAAACATCTGTATTTTTTTATATCAACATTAACGGGTCTTTAAACCTACCTACAGCTCAAATTTAGCGCAGTTTTAGCCATTAAGTCAAACTCAAAAGTAAAAAATGGGATTTAAATACTAAAACAATCTCCTCTGCTTCCTAGCCACAAACGCAGCCCTTTGCTCTGCCACTATCTGACTGATCCGGCGCTCGGTGAGTCCATAGTCGCGGCTTAACTGCTCAAGATTATTGCCCTTAAACTCCCGCCAAATTCGGATATCACGCAGCGCATCTTTAAGGCGTTCGCCATTGGGGATGTAGATATCACGCCCACCGAGATAGGCGCTTAGACTAGTGGCTAAGGCTTCGCTCACATTATCCGCGTTATCAATATCGTATTGCTTTAGGGTTTGGCGCATCACATCGCACAAGCTTTGTAGAGTTGAGGGCCAGCGGCGAATGAAGTCCTCACGCTCATCTGGCTTAAGCGTGGCTAAGGTTTCGAGGGCTTGTTCCAGCTCGGCGGCGCTGGTGGACAATAAATCCAACTGGTTTTCGGGAATGCTAACCGCGTTTAGGATGTTCTTACTCATGGCCATGCCCCTCGTATTGCGCGACGATCACTTCATAGTTTGCGGGGCGAGTGCCGTTTTCATTCATTTTTAAACGCTCACCACGGACAATAATGCGCTCGATAAGTACGCGCTTATGCCAGTTTTTCAGGCTTTCAAGTACCTTGTAGGCTTGCGGTTCTGTCATCCAAGCGGTGGCATCCACACCTTCACTTTTACTACGAAGAGTCATGCGGCGCACATAGGCATCGAGTGCCAACTCGCTGTTATCTTGGATTACTAAGTGGTGGCCCATGGTGATCCAAATGGCGCGGATTTTATCTATGCTGGCCAATTTGCTTTTACCCGCAGCAGGACTTAAACGGCGTTTAACCGCTGTTTTATTGTTGGTTACAGTAGGTTTAAAGCCCTTTTGTTTAAACACTTCTAACACCTGTTCAAGCTCGGGCAAGTTCATTGCCCGCAGGGAATCTTTACCCGTGGCATTTTTCAGCATGGCGCGGTAGATGGCTTCATCGAGCTGCAATGATCCCTTAGCCACATTGATTAAAGTGATAAGGCGCTTCTTGTGTTGAGCGACTGGGTGCGCCTGCGCATTAGTCTGCACAGGGACTTTTTGATTACTTTCTAACATTCGTCATCCTCATCGGTTGTCGCACTGGATACTAACTTGATGGCTTTAGGCTGACTCTTAAGCTGCTGCCAATTCGGTGTTGCTGCATTTAAAAAGTTAACAGCCCATTGCTCGCGATCACTGCGTAGTTCAGCTTTGGTTTTGCCCTTACGTACTTGACGAATGGGGCAATAATCCATGGCATATTTGAGTAAGCGTTTAGCATAGGGTGTCATTCATCTTTGCTCTTTTTGTTAGCTGCTCATCAGTACCCAGCCACTACGCTGGATAGACCTCGCCCCACTGACTGGAGCGGGTTTCGCAGGGTTAACGCATTGCAGACTTTGGTTCTAGCAGTTCTAAATTATTGAGTGACTTCTCCATAAAAAAGGCGATCACAGCGCGGCGCTCGCCCGCAAACTCTTTGCTTAACTCCTTAAGTGCATTGAGCAAAGCAGCGCACATCATTAAGCAGTAATGCGGCCTTTCCGCCGCTAGGCCACTGAGTTCGCTGCGCAGATTGTCAAAGCTGGCTTCAAGTAAGGTCGCTTGGCGTAATTGAAACGCCACCCGATCGAGTGCGGCTTGGTTGTCATCGAATAGGTGTTGAATGCCCGATTGTGTGCTGGGTGTCATGATGTGCTCCTTGCCCACCCTAAAGGGTGCTGATATCCAGTGGTAGTTGGGTGTATTTGCCGTTGGGTTGACGCTCATATAAACGCAGGTACTGGCTAGTACCTGTGATTTGAATCGCGTCGGCTATAGCGTCCATGGCCCGTTTCCAATTGGCATCATCGATATCCAGCTGGCGCAGGCTGAGCACTTGGTTAACGTCGATACGACCTTGTTGGTTTACCCGAAAGGCATGCTCAACCATGGCCATCAGGCGGGTATCCGCGCCACCGCTCCAGCTTTTAATGCAATCATCAATCAAGGTTTTAGCGGTTTGAATGCGCTCATCAAACACGCGGTGTTCACCCACTGCACGGCGAACTTGGTACTTGCCATCAAAGCTAGTAAGTAAAATATTGCCCTTACTACCACCAACCTTAACGCCATATTCACTGGCCGATAGTTCTACAAAACCATCAATTTGCGCCATAGTCATCAGTTTGAAATTAAGCATCTGTTCACGCAGCTCTTTAGCAGAACCGACAATAGCCAGCACGACTTCATCGCGCAGTTTGTCCACGGCCTTAATACGATCTTCATGAACCAAATCGCCTACCGCGTTTTTGCGGTAGCCCTGCGGAATAGCGGCTTGGTTGTGGGTTTGTTCTTGTATGTTCATCTTATTTGTCCTCATTCCAGCGCACTGTCACGCCATGAAATTGCACCGCCATACAACGGCGACGAATGCCTTTAATGTTCTCGATAATGTCCACGGCCATGCGCCGAAAATCAGCGGTTGGCTTGTCGATTTGCACGACTTTTACGCCACTGTGGATTACCTTCATACCGCGCAGTCTTAGGGCGCTAATCACATCGAATTTTGGGTTGTGGTGTCTCATCAGTTTTGTTCCTTCATCACTCGATTAAACTTGGTTCCAAGGTGTTTAAGCTCATCTTTGAGTAAGTTAATCAGTACCGATTTATCCTCCCCCGCTTGCAGTTGTAAGCGACGAATTGCTCCTTCGGCGTCATATTCGTTACGGCGGGCTTGGAGGCTAGACTGCACGCTAAAAATCTGAGCCATATCCAAACTGCTGCTAGGACAGCCTGAACGACAAGCGCGGTACAACTTGATGCGAATAGGACTGCCAGTGGTGCGGATATTGCGCTGGTGATCAAGGCACTCATTTAGGGGAATATCCCCCAGCACAGGGCAATGTACTGTGCGGTTCATGTATGCCCCTTCAACTAGCTTTTGGATGCGATCCATATCACCAGGATATTTGTGGTTGAGAACTTGGCTAACAGTGGTGCGGGAAATTTTTAGCTTTTCCGCCACCGCTCTTTGTCCATGCAGTTCGACCTGTTCGGCCATCACTTCAAGCCACTTCATAGTGGATCTCCTTGTTTAAATTGGCGTCGAAAAGCACTTTATATCGACGCTTCGGTGCGATGGGACCTGTATCTTTAATCAAGCGATATACGGCATAAACGCCTGTTCGCTCTGCAGTTGGCAGATGATCAGAGCGACCTCGTACCATACGCACATAGCCAAACTTGATAAGAAAGTTGGTATAAACTCTGGCAGTGCTCATGCTGACTTCAGCAGTGGCCACCAGATCTGGGTATGAAAAGTTGCGCAACAAACGCATAGATTGCCAAACACACTGTTGCCCAGTGCCTGCGCGGTGTTTCTGCGCCCTCCCTGAACCACGATGTTTGTATTCAGCCTGCTTGCATGGTTTGTAACGCTTAGGGGTAAAGCCCCCTTTGAAACGCTCTGGTGTAGGGTATGCAGTAGGTTTTATACAGCCTTGTTTTTTAAGTGCTTCAATAATGCTCGAGCACTGATCAAGCGGTAGTTCGATGGCCGCTGCTAACTCATCCCTGGTGAAACTCTTTTGAGCTTGGGCCCATGCCCATGCCATTTCGGTTTTGTTCGTCATGACCTATCCCTAAAAATGACCTAACCCTTATTTGCTCTAAGTGGCGTGGGTTTGGTTAACGCCTAAATTCTAAAAACAATGGCTGGTCGCCCCAGTTGTCGAGGGTGACAATATCCATGTCATTAGCGATTGCGCTGCGCTCAATCTTCTCTAGCGCAGTCAGGATACGGCGTACCTCACCGCCGCTGCGTTTGCGAATATGCTCCAACAGATCATCGGCCACGGTAACTCGGTCATCTAAAAGCTCAGTAGCAAAGTTGTGAACGTCGGATAAGTCGGCTGGCTGGAACTCCACCCACTCGCTCACACGGTTGAAAAGCTGCTTGCGGTGACTGATACGGCGGGCGATTTCTTCCATGCCGACTAGCACTACAGGTTGTTCGGTGGCGTCATAGAGATCGCGAATGGTTTCCATGATCTTGTTTTGACTAACAATGTGGTCAGCTTCGTCGATAAACAGTGGCAGTTGGCGCTCATTCATACGGTCAACAATAAAGTCGACGCTTTTACGCATCGGATAAAGTATTTCAGAGCCCAACTCCTCCATAATTCGAGCGAGAAATGAGGATGGAGTGTCGGTTGCATAGCAACGCACATAAACGGCGTTCATTGCTCCTAGTTGGTTGATAAGCCAGCAAAGTGTGGTGGTTTTACCAAATCCTGATGGGCCATGGATTAAACCAATGCCTGGGGTAATGGATGAGCGCCCCTGTAGGTTCTCCATCAGTTCTAGGCATGCCAGTACATTTTTAACTTCGACAATTTTGTGTTTCATAATCTATACTCCGTGGTGGTATACATAGTGTTAAATAGGACTTCCTCGTCCTTTCCAAAAGCCGCCAATCCTACTTGGCGGCTTTTTTTACAGCCTCTAATTGCCTGTCGAGCCTTGCGGCAAACATGCGGTATTTGAGGCGGTATTCTTTAAGCCATAGCTGTTCACGCTCACTTAGCTCACGCTCAAGCGTTGCAAGCGTTAACTCTTCGGCTTTTTCATGTTCGGTACGCATAACTGTGGCGTGATTGTGATTAACTCTTTGGGCAACCTCGCTAATGGCTTGAGCTTGGTGGCTTAAGCTGGCGAGTTGCTTATCACTTTCACTACTGCCTTGGCCGTTTGCTTGTGCAAGTGCCGCCAGTGCAGGGTTATCGGTGGTATTAGGTTTAGGGGTAAAAATGGTTAAGCTGCCACGCTCAGCTGCGGCTTTGGCCAAGCC
Source organism: Shewanella sp. M16 (assembly GCF_018224605.1). Taxonomy (NCBI): domain Bacteria; kingdom Pseudomonadati; phylum Pseudomonadota; class Gammaproteobacteria; order Alteromonadales; family Shewanellaceae; genus Shewanella; species Shewanella sp. M16. Next base: position 55,370 of record NZ_JAGTUL010000019.1, read on the forward strand.
TTCGGCAGCTAAGGTATCGATGCCAAATTTTTCTTGTAGCTCCCTTGCTGCACGGCGGAAACTGGCTAGCACTTTTTTGTCTTCATTGCGTGCTTTGCGGAAGGCTGCCGGATCGATATCGCGGCCAATCAGGTCTAAATTCACCGCATCGACGCATTGCTGCCAATCATCTAGGGCATATAAAGTGGCGCGGCCAACATCGGATGGATCGAGGAATACGCGAACCCGCTTTCTGTCCCAGATACTTTCTTGGAGTTCGGGGGCGGTATAGCGGATATTGCCTGCACTCACGCTACCGCGAATAACCGTGGCATCGCCGACATGATTAAGTAATAAGTCGAGTGCATGGGGATTAGCTACACGGTTAGCGACATAGGTGCTTTCACTCATGACAGTAAAGGGCGTTTTACCTTTTAACGCGCCTTTAAACCCTTCATGCACCTGGTGCATGTAGTCATATTGAATCCAGTCATCGATCATCTTTTGCAGGGCTTCTGGCGTCATTGCAACTGATAAGGCTTCTTCTTTATTGGCGGCCTTGTTTTTGCCTCCGATACGTTGGGCAAAGGTTTTTGCTGATTCGATTTGCTGACGATCACTGACGTTATGGCCAATGTAAGCAGGCAATAACTCAAATAGGGCGCGACTTAATGTGCCAAAGAAACGCTCGATAAAGGGCTTTTCCCATCCACTAAATGGACGGGTGCGGGATTGGTCGATACCTAAGATATCGAAAATGCCACTTACTCTTAAGCTGACGTAGTCAGAACCGTTGTCGGTACGCGCAACCCCATCGGCTTCCAGCATGCCCCAGTTGATTAGGCAGCGACGCAGTAATAGGCAGATGCCTTCGGCGTTAGAAGTTGGGGTGACTAAGACCATGGGGCGGCGGGTATAAACATCAACCGCTGCCACAACGGCATAACGACGTAGTTTGCCGTGGGCATTGAGCATGACATCCGTTGGTGTGCTGTCGAACTCCCAAACTTGATTAGGGCCACTGAGCCATGGGTACATGGTGCCGTAGAGTGGACGGTGCGAATTATTGTACGCATCGGGATTGGTTAGCGCGGTAAACGCGGCGATGTTGTCGCTATGCCAGCGACGTATCCAACGACGGATTGAGCCAATTGAAGGGACAATCCAGCCATGTTCTGCGGCTTTCTTTTGTGCTTCTTGCTGTTGGACTTTGTATTTTTTGAGCAAATGCGGCTTGCCCGTGACTAAAGCAATTAAGAATTGTTGCAGGTTTTTTTGCTCTTCCATCACGCTGACTTGCGCACCGCCCCGAGTATCAACCAGTCCCATTAATCCTTTTTCGTCATAGGCTTTTTGCCAGCGATATAGGGTGGCTTTTGATTGATTGCACTGCTTAGCAAATACCATGACACCTTCAGTGCGGCGACCGACTTCAACAAAGGGAGCGATGAAATTCGCCATGTCATTGAGTAACTGCAGACGCTCCATAGCAACTTGTTGCTTCGCTTTAGGCAGAGTTAAAAATTGCTGTTGTAAATCCGTTTTTTTAACGAGCTGACTTGCTGGCGTAGTTATCAATTGGCGTGCTGCTGCGACTTCTCGGCTTGTCGTATTTTTTACGGCTTGCTGACGAAGATGCGCCTGAGTGATAGGAGGAAGGCTACCAAGATGGTATTCAAATCCTTTGCTACCCTCTTTCTTTCTGGACTCCCAGCTTTCTGTCTTTGCTTTAAACCTGATACCCTGAACGGTTGTGGGCATGCCAGGTAATTGCAGAAGCTCTTGAGGGCTGAACCATGCTTTATTCATGTTCTTCCCTCAACAAGTCGCAGCCAATGGTTTTGCTGATTTCTTCAATTATCTTGCGAGATAAAGCGCGTTTTGGTTTACGCTGTTTACAGGGTGCAAACATCTTGATGCAGTCCTGAACGGTTCTCGGATTGAAGCCTTTAGAGACAGCCCATGCACGGCTAGTTAGCCCTTGCGCTCTTAGCGCTGCATGGATGTGATTGGCATTCTCTATTTTCATGGTATTTTTCCGTGTTAACATGATTACTCGCGCATTGCGCAACTTGCCAAGTGCGCGATATAAGAACGATACGATACTAAAAGACGCATTTCAACGTCTTTTAGTAACTTTCTTTTGAATTATTTAACGGCCCATTGGCCACAGAGGGTAAGGCGTTGATAGAAAAGCGCTTTATTTAAATTTAAAGTGAACACTAAAAAAGAAAGTGCACTTTCTTTTCCGTCAGCTGGAATAGAAAGCTTTGGAGAGCGTCTTAAAGAACTGATGGGCGACGAAAGCCTCAGAGCATTTGCGAATGCTATCGACACCTCAGAAGGCGGTGTTCGTAAATGGTTTACTCAGTCGACTATGCCCTCGTTTGATAAGATGGTTCGTATTGCTCGCCGCTATAATGTCAATCTCGAATGGCTATGTACTGGTGAAGGTCCAAAATTCCCAGGCGAAACAGCGGCATTTGAAAGTGTGATTTGTAAGACTGAAGAGTTTTCAGAAGAATATGCACTTATCGATGGCTACCATACTCAAGTCAGTACGGGCCATGGTGCACAGTGGGATAATGAACGAGTAAGGCGCAAACTAGCCTTTAGATCGAAATGGTTGCGTTACCGAGGGTTACAGCCTGAAAACCTGCGGGTGGTTTTCGCGAAGGGTGACTCAATGGAACCTACGATCCATTCTGGTGACTCGATCCTGGTGGATATCACTGACGCAAATCTTTCTGATGGCAGTATTTTTGTCCTGCGCATTGGGGATGATTTGTTTGCTAAACGTGTTCAAGTCCATATCGATGGCAGCATCACGATCATTAGCGACAATAAAGAGTATAGAGAGCAGCGAATACCTGTAACTGAACTAGGTCTATTGAGTGTGATAGGCAAGGTTGTTTGGATAGGTAAGGACGTTAAGTAATTCTCATATAGACGGCGTGCAATTAATTATGAATGCACGCCACCTCAATTTCTCATTTAGCTAGAGAATCTTTTAAAGCCTCGTTAAACCCCAGTCAAACCCGCATCAACAAAGGGAATTGCTCACTTGATTTCAGCCATTCCCGTCTAATCTCGATTTCTCACATCACTAGGTCGGTTACAAGTCGGCTCTCAGTATAAAGCTTACAAAAAAGCGCCTTTCGGCGCTTTTTGTTTATCTAAATGACAGAATAAAGAGTTACTTACGCACACCTTCAACCACAAGATCTAACTCAACATGGCTAGATGCTGGACCTAAATCCATCTTGATACCGAAGTCTTTCATCGCAAAGGTAGTTGTGCCCGTAAAACCTGCACGGTAGCCACCCCAAGGATCCTGACCTTCACCCACAGCATGGGCCTTAATCGCTAATGGTTTAGTCACACCATTTAAAGTTAAGTTACCGTTAATCACTAAATCGCCATTTCCTTTATCTTCCACCGAAGTAGATGCAAAGGTCGCTTTAGCGAATTTGCCAGTATTAAGGAAATCTTCACCGCGAATATGTTTGTCACGCTCAGCATGGTTTGAATCGACACTTAATGTATTCACAGTGACATTCACTTTCATCGCAGTTGGTTTAGCCGCATCGTAGCTAAAATCGCCGCTAAAATCATTAAAACGCCCCACCACATAGCTATAACCTAAGTGATTCACTTTAAATGTAATAGAAGCGTGAGCGCCTTCATGATCAATCACATAGTCAGCAGCTGAGGCCGCCACAGGAGCCAATAGAGATACACCAATCAGTGCGCTTAACAGTTGCTTTTTCATTGTATTATCCTCGTTTAAATTTAATCATTCTAAGTAGGGTGGTGTCTTTATCGATAAAGTGATGTTTTAATGCGCCCACGGCGTGAATAACGACCAGCGCGATCAAACTGTAAGCCGCATATTGGTGAATATCACCCGCGATATCAGCTTGGTTTTCAAACAAAAGTCCCAATCCTGGTAGTTCAAACCAATCAAACACCCAGATACCACGGCCATCTGCGGTTGAGATTAAAATGCCAGCAGTCATGATGACAAAGAGCAAGATATAAATAATAAAATGCGCCAAATGTGCGGCCGTCTTTTCCCACGGTTTATGACTCGCCTCAGGTACTGGCTTGGGATTAACTAAGCGCCATACCAAACGAAATATTGTCGCAGCCAATAACAGAATCCCAATACTTTTATGTAGATGCGGCGCAGTCTTGTACCAAGTACTGTAGTAGGTTAACTCCACCATCCACACACCGACTGCAAATAACCCAATCACGACGAACGCACTCAACCAATGGGTCACAATGGCGGTAATTCCATAAGCAAACTGACTATTTCGAAACATACTGCGACTCCGTACTCGCGTTTTCTTCATGCTATCCATGAAATAATATTCATTATCATAAATCTAAATTTAAAAACTAAAATCAGTAAAAATCGCTTATATCTTTCTAAATTTTAGAAAGTAAGTCAAAAATCATGATCTGTGAGCACAAAGCTATAGTAAACATCAGTATCCCTCTGACTTGAAAAATACAGCCAACGAGTGAAATTGAGCTGAATTCGCAAAATAAGAGATAAAAAACACCCAAGATGTGCATTAAACAGCCGAACGAGTGATTTATCAGGAAAAAGCACTTGCAGAGGTCAAACACCCTAGCTAATATAGCCGCAATTCGAACGATACGGCTTAGCCAACAAGTTCAAAGTAGTTAACTAACGCTTAGTTTAGTTGCCCGAATAGCTCAGTCGGTAGAGCAGAGGATTGAAAATCCTCGTGTCCCTGGTTCGATTCCGGGTTCGGGCACCATTATTCTGTAGTAAAAATTGCAGTAAAGATTTAAGCCGGCATAGCTCAGTTGGTAGAGCAACTGACTTGTAATCAGTAGGTCCCGAGTTCGACTCTTGGTGCCGGCACCATATAAAACAATGAAACCACTCAATGAGTGGTTTTTTTGTATCTGAAATTTGAATAATAACTAACAAAGTCTGTGGTCAATCGCAACTGACTTACTCTTGATAATACCAGTAGGTCCCGAGTTCGACTCTTGGTGCGCCGGCACCATATAAAACAATGAAACCACTCAATGAGTGGTTTTTTTGTATCTGGAATTTGAATAATAACCAACAAAGTCTGTGGTCAATCGCAACTGACTTACTCTTGATAATACCAGTAGGTCCCGAGTTCGACTCTTGGTGCCGGCACCATATCAAGCAACGAAGCTACTCAATGAGTGGCTTTTTTTGTATCTGAAATTTGAATAAAAACACAAGATGTCAGTAATGAACCGCAACTGATTTACCCTCGATAACAACAGAACAGTTGGCCTCGTGTTTGACTCTTGATACCAGCACCATATCAATAAACAAGCCACTCGCTTACTCTTAGTTGCTCCGCTTAGTTACATCCCATAAATATCAGCCAGCCATCAAAGCTCAACAATACCCACTGCGCCCCACTGCCCCTTGCTTGCAACAGATGAGCTTAAACCTTAATTTTTCTCTCCAAAATAGAAGATAAATGAATGAGGAAGCTAGGATAAACAGCCAAAAGGAACACCTACTGGCGTTAAAGTGCTGAAACTTTCAGCGGTAAAATAAGGGTAAAACGAAAGTATCAAATAAATAAGCGCATTTTGTTTAATAGTTAATCAGTCACTTAAAAAGGGCTTGCACAGCTAAAGCGAGCACTATATTATACGCGCACTTCGAACGAACAAGGTCTTCACGACTTAGTTCAAAGTAGTTAACTAACGCTTAGTTTAGTTGCCCGAATAGCTCAGTCGGTAGAGCAGAGGATTGAAAATCCTCGTGTCCCTGGTTCGATTCCGGGTTCGGGCACCAATTTTAAGGTAATGAATTCGATTGGGTTTATTACTGTGCTTTACGCCGGCATAGCTCAGTTGGTAGAGCAACTGACTTGTAATCAGTAGGTCCCGAGTTCGACTCTTGGTGCCGGCACCATATAAACAATGAAGCCACTCAATGAGTGGCTTTTTTGTATCTGAAATTTGAAGTGTTCAGTACAAAGCGCAACTGACTTACTCTCGATAATTCCAGTAGGTCCCGAGTTCGACTCTTGGTGCCGGCACCATATAAACAATGAAGCCACTTAATGAGTGGCTTTTTTGTATCTGAAATTTGAAGTGTTCAGTACAAAGCGCAACTGACTTACTCTCGATAATTCCAGTAGGTCCCGAGTTCGACTCTTGGTGCCGGCACCATATAAACAATGAAGCCACTCAATGAGTGGCTTTTTTGTATCTGAAATTTGAAGTGTTCAGTACAAAGCGCAACTGACTTTCCTCAATAATAACGATAGCGCCCTCAATACTGGCACAATAAGCGTTCAAATCGAGCGTTAAGATAATGTATTGACTTCACGCAACGGACAATCGCTTCATCCTTTCCTCCTATAAATGATAGTTTTATATTCGCCACATAAAAAAGCCACTCATTATTGAGTGGCTTTGCGTTCTTATACAAACTATCTAGTTCCAAATGACTCAATCGTGCTTATTTGATGAGCTCGAGTGGCATAGGCCTATCACCTGCTTGAACTTGATGTTGAACATGGCGCCACCCTTGAGTGAGCTCACTTAGATGTGCTTTTCTCTCGGGGAAATGTGTAGCAAGTTTTTCGATAACATCGATTTGCTTCTTACACAATAATGACCAACGATCTGCATTTGATAAGTACATGGCGTTTTCCTTAACTGAGGGGTTACTTTTCCTTAGCCAGTTAAGTCTAGGCTGGAATCATTTTATTGCCAATTCAAAATTGCGCGTTAGCGCACTGTTAAAACAACTAACTCGGGAGTATCTTGGTTCTATAAACATAAGATAGGAGGCGTTATGACAGCCGATATTTTCAAACTCATTTTTGTCGCTATTGGTATATTTCTCGTTTACAAACTGATATTTGGTGGCAAGAAAGGTCTGACTATTTTTGAAATGCATTTTAAAGATGGCCGTATGACTCAGCATAAGGGCAAGATCCCCGAACGATTCGAACGGGAATGCCGCCAAATCGCTAAAACCGAAAAACTGACTTGTACTGTTAGGGCTGAAAAATCAGGAGATGTACGCTTACACATTTCTGCCAACGTGAGTGACAATGTGAAGCAAAGGATTCGTAATCTGTTTCCGTTTGAATATTATGACAAAAAATCGATAGATAACAGTCGTCAAGCGGGTTAGTTCTTCGCCTCTCCCCTAGCAACCTTAATACTTGCTATTGATAGTTAAGTATTAAGGTTGCAGTGAGTTCCTAACACATTTTCTTATTTAAATTTAACTGGATACCTAGGTTTTAGAAAATCGGATTCTAACTGACCGTCTTTTCTCGCATCTCGAATACGACGTTCATTATCTTGCACCATAGGATCGCTTGCGGGTTGATGAGGATCGACTTGTTTCTCAGAATGATCCTCAAACTTAAAGTCAAAAGATGAACAAGCAGTTAACGACAGACTAAAAAATATTCCCCATAAAACAACGAGTTTATTCATCGACTACCCCCTATCTATTTAGACTTAGACTTAGACTTAGACTTAGACTTAAGTTCAGATTAATTAAATTTAAACAATAGGTTGCAATAACCTTACCCCCATATATCACTTATGCCACTAGCAAAAATGCCTAGCTGCAACTTTGGTTTGACTTCAACACTTTAATGCAGAAAAAAGGGGGTTATTAGCCAAGCTATACTGTTTAAGCCAATTTAAGTCTTAATCAACAGAGTTAATCCAAGACAAGCTGGGGTAAGCCAACTTAACTAAAAATTGCTGAGACTATTTTTGAATAACTAAAGTGACTTTAGCAACTGTGATGCCAAACTTAATAATATCGCTCTGATTTATAATGGTATTATCATTCACTAAGAACATCCAATCGTCGAAATGAACTTGATATTCCTCACCATCCACAGGCAATAACATATCGTATTTCCAACGTAGCGCACTGCCGCTAGATTGGCCATCGGCAGTACCGATAATGTCACCTGCAGTTCCTGAGTATCGCCCTTCCCCTAGTGCCTTGATGCGCCATACACGAGTTTGAGTTTCACCATCATCATACACAAACCATTCATTAATGACTCCCTCACTTCCCTGCCAACTGGCTTCCATAATGACATTGAATTTGCGGATTACTTTGCCACTAAAATCTTGTACGACCCCAGAGGCTTTTAATGGTCCATTAAAAAATGACTCCAAAACCAATGTCGGATGAGTATCTTTATAATCAGTCACTTCCACCGATGAACAACTCGACAACAGCCCTATCATTATTAAACCTAAAAATAACTTTCGGCCGACAAGCCGTTTCAACAATCGCATGGTTTTTCTCCGAGTAATTGCGCCCGCAAATCAGGACGACTAGTGGCTTTCGATAACCAAATCGCTAAAAATGCTTCAGCAAAATTAGCATCATGGATAATGTCGAGTGGTTGATGATTAAAGAAAAACTGACTCGTTTGTCCATCTATCACCTTAAAACTTAAATGATCGCCCTGCTTCACATCGGGCCAAGTCGCATTTAATAAACCCAACCAACGTTGGATATCATTTTCGGCAAACGCTAGATGCTTCCATTGATCTTTTGTCGCTTCGAGCAAATCCTCTGACTCAATATCTCGATAATATTCAATATCTAACAGCAGAGGATATTGCCCCTGTTGATAACGGCCATTTACCGTCATCAGTCTGGCCTTATACAAACTAAACCACAGCCAATCCATTTCTCCGCGGCCCACTTCCAGAAAAGTCTGCGTCACATCGGCGGCATCATTCAGTTCGATAGTAATGTTTTCAAAATCAGGCGTTTTCGCCTCTAACGCTTTTAAAGGTGCGGCCAATAAACTAAGGGCCAATAGACTTAAGCAGCTTGAATTCAAAAATGAAAAACCAAGATTTGGGCTACGATTACGAACTGACGACATGGGATCCCCCTTTTACTGCATGATGTCTTACAACAGGTACTTAACTAAAAACGGCATAATGACTTAACCGCGATCAATTCCTACAACTCAATAATTAACGCCCAAACACAGTAAAAGAACGCGCTTTAGTGCTTCGATTAAATCCATAGGGATTAGCAAGTTGGATTAAAAATGGCAGCAAGACTAGCCAAACCAAAAATAACACCACAGCAGAAATGACATTACCATAGGGCAAACTCACGGCATTAAATTGTGCGCCAGCCAAATAGCTTAACCCACCAAATACGCCCCCGAGTAACGCCTGAAATATCAGCGGTAAAGGTCGCATAAAGGCCAAACTATGATTCAGAGTCAAAGCAAAATGCAGCCACAGGCAACCAAGCCACCAAGGGAAAAGAGCAAACTCAAACACCCCTAAAACAGAGAGTACTGTATCTACGCCTATTCCTAAGGCTGCAACCTTTAGCATCAATAGCAAATCAACTTTGCGATACCCGGGCTTACTTAAGGAAGCTAGCAGGATAAAGTGAAATAATAACAAAGGGATAGTTAACAACAGAGAGGTGTTAAGCCAAAGTACACTAGACCACCATACAGCCTGAAAACTCAAGGCGTTATAGAGAATAAAGCCCTGATGTTTAAAAGGAACCCGAGAGTTAGCTAACATGGACTTCATCTTTGCCTCACTTTTATCTTGCTGCAAACAAAGCGGCTCATTCCAACGAAAATGGTTATTTCCACTAAAGTGACTGCTTAATCAAAACAAATTACGTCGCATTAGGGCTATGGCTTGGGAGATGATGGCTAGCAATGCGATAGTCCGGACGCACAGCCACTAAATGCACTGTGCTTGTGGTACGTTCTAAAAATCCACCTTCACAATAACTTAGGTAAAATTTCCACATCCGAATAAAATCATCGCCATAACCTAAAGCTTGGATTTCGCCTATCGCATGATCAAAATTCTCATGCCAATGTTTTAAGGTTTTAGCGTAATCGAGCCCCATATCATTGAGCGACCAGACCACCATGTCCGTCTGTTTGGCAATGTGACCGACCATTTGGCTCACTGAGGGTAAGCAGCCACCGGGGAAAATATAACGCTGAATAAAATCCACACTTTTGCGATAACTGTCGTAACGTTGATCGGCAATCGTTATCGCCTGTAGCAGCATGCGCCCATTGGGTTTTAACAATGTTTCCAGCTTTTTAAAGAAGCCTGGTAAATACTCATGCCCCACAGCTTCAATCATCTCGATAGAAACAACCGTGTCGTATTCCCCAGTGAGATTGCGATAGTCCTCTGTCAGCAGCGTCACTTTATCGCTTAGCCCTTCGCGTTCGACACGGGCTTTGGTATAGGCGTATTGCGCATCTGAAATCGTTGTTGTTGTCACGTGCACGCCATAATGCTTAGCCGCATAAATAGCCAGCGCGCCCCAGCCAGTACCAATCTCAAGCAAGGTTTGACCCGGCTGTAAATCCAGCCGCTCACAAATAGTCATCAGCTTAAACAACTGCGCTTCCTGCAAACTGGCTTCCTCATGGGGATAAAGCGCGCTCGAATACAACATTTCACGGTCGAGGAATTGCTCATACATAGCATTACCCAAATCATAGTGAGCGAGAATATTCCGCTTTGAGCCCTCTTGAGAATTGCGATTCAGCACATGCTTCACACGGTTTATCGTGCCGGTTAACCAAGAGAATTTGGCTTCAATCTTATCGAGTAAGGCTAAATTACGGGCAAACAGTTGTACGACTTTGGTGAGATCAGGGCTCGTCCAATGGCCTTGAATATAACCTTCACCCGCACCAATGGAGCCTGAAAGCATGATTTGACGATAAAAACTCGGGTGTTTAACCACAAGCGTGGCGTGCAAGTCGGTATGACTCTCACCAAAACGATAACTCTTGTCGCCCTCAACCAAGGTCAAGCAGCCATGTGGGAGACTTTCAAGCGCCTTAAGCAAGACTTTACGCGCAATACTGTCGGGCAGTTTCCCTGTGGTGACTGAGGTTTGCGAAGCCGTATTTTCCATGTTATTTCTCCATCTGAGCTGGATGCGGCACAAAGGGCACACGTTTAAAAAAGAGTTTTAGCGCTTGCCAATAAATCCCGAAGAAAATATTGAGAGTCATAAAAGGGAAGCGAAACAAAAGCGTCCGTAAATTGGCCGCCGTTATCGGTTGGCGTTTCATCACTAAATTGGCATTAAACAGTTTTTTGCCATTCTCTTGCATCGACTTGTTTTCAATACCGATGTTTAAGTCTTCACTCGGCGCAGACACATGCCAGAGATAACGCATATCGAGAGTCATAAAGGGAGACACGTGAAACACTTTGTCAGAAGGTTTGGGCGCGGCTAAATCGACTAAATAGCAATGGCGCTGATCCCAAGGCGTGTTACTCACCTCGGCCAACATGTATAAAGGCGTTTGATCTTGATAACAAAAGTAGAAATTTACTGGGCTAAAATACACGCCAAAATGGCGGATCTGACCCACAAACAAAACTCGATCGCACAGTTTATCTGCGCCTAACGCTGCCACTTGAGTCAATACGCGACTCTTAAGTGCAGCTGCGCTCGGATCAACAACAGCCACTTCACCGCTGTCATTGGATTTAGTCGTAAAAGAAGTTAAATAGTCTTTAGGATTGAATCTCAGTAAAGCGCGGCGCTGGCTGGCAAAAACTCGCCCCATGGCACTGATCTTATCGACTTCATCTAAATCAATCGCCAACAGCGCCATGGCATAACTAAAGCTATGTTTAATCGGTGTAAAACGGCTGTGGGATACAGTGCCGTAATAAATACCGCTATTGAGCTCTGTCATATTTAGACCTGTCACATTTAAACCTGTCATAGGCTGACACCAAAATGGGCACACACATCAAGTGCACTGCGAACGCCATCTTCATGGAAACCATTGTGCCAATAGGCGCCAGCAAAATGGGTATGATTTTGCCCAGATATTTCCTCACGGCGGCCCTGAGCCTTAAGACTGGCTTCGTTAAACACTGGGTGGGCATAATTGAAGCGGCGTATCACTTTCGACTCATCAATCAACTCTGACTGATTCAAGGTGACACAAAAGGTCGGCGCATTGGCTGGCAACTGTTGCAGTATGTTCATGTTGTAAGTCACTGACGCTGGACGTTTTAGGTTACCATCTAATCGATAGTTCCAACTCGCCCAAGCGGCTTTTCGCTTCGGTAAAATACGCGTATCCATATGCAGCACCACATCGTTATTCTGGTAGCTGAGGTCGCCTAAAATGGCGCGTTCTGTTGGCGTAGGATCGTTTAACATCCGCAGTGCTTGGTCGCTATGACAGGCTAAAATCACCTCATCAAATTCCAACCATTCACCGTGGACTTGTAACTTCACCCCATTGCCATGGCGTTCAATACCTGTCACAGGTGAGTTAAGGCGGATATTGTCTTTAAAGGGCGCAATAAGATCAGGAATATAGCTACGCGAGCCACCCTTTAGCACATACCACTGGGGTCTATCACTGACATTCAATAAACCATGGTGCTGGAAGAAACGAATAAAAAACTTCAACGAAAACGCGCGCATATCTTCTATGCTCGAAGACCAAATCGCCGCACCCATGGGCAAAATGTAATGTTCAGCGAAAAATGGTGAGAAGTGTTCACTGTCTAAATAATCACCTAAGTTACCTTCGGGATAAATATCCTGTTGATAGAGTGCCTTACAGCCTTTATTGAAGCGCAATATTTCTTTTAAAAAAGCCCAAAAGCGTGGATTCAGGAGGTTACGCTTTTGGGCAAACAAACTGCCTAAATTGTGGCCGTTGTATTCAAGCCCAGTCAGAGCATTGTGCACGCTAAAACTCATCTCAGTCGGTAATATGGTGACATTAAGGCGAGCCAATAAACGTTCAAATCGTGGATACGTTCTGTCATTAAACACGATGAAACCTGTGTCTATAGCGTAGGTTTGCCCTTGATGCTCCACATCGACTGTCGCCGTGTGGCCGCCGATATAGTCATTGGCCTCAAACACTGTAACCCTGTGCGACTCACTTAATAGATGGCCACAGGTTAATCCAGAAATGCCGGTGCCGACGATGGCGATATTTTTCATAAACTCTTGTCCTTTAGCGGCTTGGCTTGAGTATCGTTTGCAATCATTTTTTGCCACACAAAGGCAGGTAAAAACGACATCAACTTCAATAGATAAGTAAAGCGTCGCGGAAAATGAATCTCGCGCTTGCCACCTTTCAGCCCATTACGTATCGCCTTAGAAGCGGTTTGTACACTCACTTGCATTGGCATAGAAAAATCATTTTTTGCGGTCAGTGGTGTCGCCACAAAACCAGGGCAAATCAAGCTCACGCCTATGTCGTTCTTGGCAAGATCGAGCGCAAGACTCGAGGCTAAATACTGCACGCCGGCTTTAGAGGCGCCGTAAGCTTCAGCGCGAGGGAAAGGTAAATAAATAGCACTAGAACTCATTAAGCCAATACGTGAACCCCTTGGCATTAAAGGTAAAAATGCCCCGAGGCAATATCCCATTGCAATTAGATTGGTATGGATAACGCGCTCGAACAACACATCATCGAAAGCCTTAGCATCATCAATATATTCACAACTGCCCGCATTCAAAATGACCAAATCGAGCTGAGAATCTGTTTTCGCCAATAGCTCAGCTACATTTTGGCCAGCTTGTTGAACTTGGTCGCGCTGGGATATATCAAAAATTAACAACGTAGCACCGACTAGTTCATTCAAGGCTAACGCCTCTAACCTTTGCAGCGAGCGGCCACAGGCAATGACGTGCCAACCTAAGGACAAATAATCCTGCGCCAGTTGCAACCCAATGCCTGAGCTTGCACCTGTAATCAGCACTGTATTTATTTTCATCGGCTTAACAGCGTCCATTACTTTGCCGCCCTGTCTTTGAGCAAGCGGATAAGGCCGCCCATACAAGGCAAATGCTCATACAACATTTGCCCTAAGTCGAAGTAATCCCTGTGAAAATAAATCTTGTCGTTGAATTTAAGTTGGCTCATGCCATCAACACGGATAAGTCCGCCTTTATTCAACTTAGGGTGGCTATATTCCATCTGCCAAAACAGCGCGGCTTGGTTCGCATCCTGCTGCACTTCTTTGATCTCAAACTGAATATGCTTAACATTCTTATATAACTTCGCGAAGTACTGAGTTAACGACGCTAGCCCTGTGATTTGATGCATAGGATCGGTAAAACTAATATTGTCGTCGTAAACCTGAGCTAACAGATGCAAATTATCTTTATTCAAAGCTTGATAAAGCTGAATAAAATCATCAACAAGCGTATTAGTCTCAGTCGTCGCTTGGTTTCTCATCTTGTTATTGCTCCTGATCCTATTTATTGGGCCGCGGCCTTTTTCAATACGCCTAATACGGTTAATGCCCTTGCTCTTGCTGCACTGTGCTCGACAATCGCACTTGGATAAGCCGTTTTAGTGTTGAATAACGGCTGTTCAAACAAGGACGGTGTCTGCGCTGTACTCGGTTGATGTAATTGCTTAATTCCCCAAGATGCGAGCTCTGGTAAATACTTACGGATAAAGCTGCCATCTGGATCAAATTTTTCACTCTGGCTTATTGGATTAAAAATACGGAAATAAGGCTGAGCATCGCAGCCACAACCCGCAGACCACTGCCAGCCGCCATTATTCGCGGCTAAGTCACCATCAATCAGTTTTTGGCGGAAATAGCGCTCGCCCCAGCGCCAGTCAATCAGCAGATGTTTAGTCAGGAAACTCGCCACCACCATACGCAGCCGATTGTGCATCCAACCCGTTTGATTGAGTTGGCGCATAGCCGCATCCACAATCGGATAGCCAGTACGACCTTCACACCAAGCAGCAAACTCCTGCGGGTTATTGCGCCACTGCACATGGTCGGCTTGACGATTGAAATTGTGATTCTTAGATAAATCGGGAAATGCCACCAGCAAATGACGGTAAAACTCACGCCAAGTAAGCTCATTTAACCAAGTACGAGCAGGGCTAGTGTCGTCGACAATCACCTCAGGGAATTGATGCAGCAGCGCGGCAACGCATTGTCTTGGGCTCACCACACCAATGGCCAGATAGGGTGAAATTGAACTAGTGCCATCAATGGCGGGGAAATCCCTATCTTGCTTATAATCCTGCACTTTCTGCTGAATAAATGCGCAGAGCAAACGCTTTGCCTGCCCTTCTCCCGCAGCCCAAAGTTCACTCGACACTTTAGTGACATTGTTAAACAAAAGCGGCTTTGGCTCGGCCAACACAGGTCCAAGTGGCGCCGGAACTGGAAGCGGCAAAATGGCATAGCGGGCGGCAATTTCTCGCCACTTACGGCTAAAAGGAGTGAAAACCTTGTACATGTCGCCGGACAAATTCAGCACAGTGCCCGGCTTAAGCAAACAATGCTCATCGGTTAACACCAGAGGAATCCCCGATTGAATACAGGCTTGGTCGCGCTGTTGCTCGTTAGTCTCAGGCTCGCAACCAGCAAACACTCGACCAATCCCCTGTTGCTGGCAATAGTGACCGATAAACTCAGGTACATCAGCAAAGGTATCTAACTGAATTAACTCGAATCCAATACCAAGACTCGCCAGCCCTTGGGTAAGTAAATTGATATGACGTTCGATAAAATCCAGCTGAATGGGTGCAACGTCATGGCGCTGCCACTGGGTTGGCGTAGCGATATAAATCGCCTTAAGTGCCACGCCATTCTCCCGCGCCCAATCGCAAGCGGCGGTTAATGCCTGATTATCGGCAAGGCGTAAATCTTGGCGAAACCACATCAGTGCATTATTGCCCTGCACTTTTATTGGAATTGAATCTATTGGCATTGAATCGTTAGCTAATGTCATTGTTTTTCTCGCTATTTATCTGCTCGCTTTGATTCACAGTATTCATCTTTCCACTGTGCTTACGACTTCTATTCACCTTCCCCGCTAAACGAGATGGTATTTTCCCAATCAAGTCCGTCGTCGAAGACGCCAAAAAAGCAGATAAAAAGCTTAACGTTGGCGCAAAAGGCCCCATAAACCAGCATGAGAAAGTCATTTGTTCCAATACAGTCAGCATTTCAGTCTGTTCAGAACCCGAATGATTTGAGTCGGGAATAAGCAAAAGTGCATCGACGTTAAGCCTGCCTCGTAGCAAAGGTAAACTGCCCATGGCTTGCTCGCCAAGATCAATAACCGATACCCGCAGCGACGCTAACTCGAGCGATAGAAGTAGAGAAAACAAAATGTTAGTGCGGGTGGAATGAAGCGAGGTATGTACCCCACGGGATAGACTCACCACAGCGATTCTCGCCGTCACGGCCTGCCCATTAAAGGCATGACGTCCACCCACTCGGTTAAGTAACTCGCTCTTTAACCAAGCAATAATTAACTCGGCATCGAGCCGCTCATTCACTAAGTCCTCGAGTTGATTAAGCCAAGGTTGTAGCAACTTTTCTTTCACCAATTGGAAAGGATATAAGCCAAATGCATCATCTAATATCTGCTGTAATTTGTGCTGATTGAAATCGAATAATGCCGTATTGAGCGCAGTGACTTGCTCGCACCATAAATCAATGGCTTGAGTTTGAACTATTTCTGTAAATGAAGATTTAGCAGCACTCATCAGCAAAGGTTTAACCTTACTGATCGCAACACCTTTAGCTAGCCATGCATTAATCTCATGGATTTCTTGGATATTTTCACTCGTATATAATCTGTGTCCCTTGGGTGTACGTGCAGGGATCACTAAGCCAAAACGGCGCTGCCATGCCCTTAAGGTAACGGCATTCACGCCCGTTAAGGCCGACACTTCACCGATGGGGAGTAATATCTCACCATTGGGTTCTGTGTGGGCCGTGTTCTCTATAGTTTGTTTCATATTTCAGTAATAACTCACTAAATCAAAAGCTAAAATCAACTGAATGCGATTAGGTAAAGGTTAATAGGCATAGCGCAGCTTTAACGCCTCAGGATGAGGGTTTAAGTACACTTGCTCTTCAATATAAGGTGTTGGAAATTCGCGTAAATAATGGTTAATGAGCGTGATAGGTACTAATAACGGCAATAGACCTTGGCGATATTTCATAATCGCTTCAGACAGTTCTGTCTTTTGCTCTTTGCTCAAATGCTTTTTAAAGTACCCCTGAATATGCTGCAGCGTACTGGTATGATTTTTACGGGTCGCATTAATTTTCAGCGCCGTCATAAAACCTTCAAAGTAGCGGGTCGCGCTTTGCTCAAGATCCTCAATATTGGCCACTATCGGACCAAGCTCGCGATACCATGTCGGGCTGTGTGCCATTAATAGGTATTTATAGCGGGAATGAAACTTCACTAACTTATGCTTAGTCAGCCCTTCATGTTTCATCAGGTGCCAATCGTGATAGGCATAAACGCGGGTGAAAAAGTTCTCCCGCAGCACCATGTCATGCAAGCGGCCTTCTTCTTCCACGGGCAATAGTGGATATCGTTCCATCAACTTGCGAGCAAATACACCAATGCCAGACTTAGAACCATTGTTAGTGCCAATTTTATACTCTGTTACCCGCTCCATGCCGCAGGTTGGCGACTTAGCGCAAAGTAAGTATCCTCCGAGGAAATCGAGCTCTTCAACCTTGTTTTCGCTGTATTCATTGAGCTTATCGGTCACATCTAAGCTACCGTCACCACTCTGAACTAAGATGGTTTCCCCATCACGGACTAGTCGGATACTTTTCCGGGGTGCACCTAAGCCAATCGCCATTTCAGGACAGATGGGCACATAATCGAAAAATTGCTTAATCTCTTGATTACAATAGGTCGAATTTTTATGTCCGCCATCAAAACGAACTTTCTCCCCCAATAGACAAGCGCTGATCCCAATCTGAATTCGCTGCGGGTTAAACTTGTACATAAGTCGACTCCTTGTATCACTATGTCTTTAATTACGGACCATAGTTGTACAAGGATCAAGTTTTTGTATAAATATTTTTTAAAAGTATCGTTTAACAGTGACTGCTGATAAATCAACCACAAATAAACCTAACTTGGCCTATAACTTGCTAATTCAAATTGCAAAGTTGTCATCAGATAATATTGAAACGTCCAGCAACACCCATTAGTTAACCGCTCAACATTTTAAACCGCAGGTGGCCAAGGGACAGATTCATATATAAAGGAGTCGGATATGAGCACAATTAACCCTAATAGTTATACCAATACCTTTGCGAAAAGTTATGCCAATGTGCCACTCAAGCAAGTCGAGCCGAGCACAAATGGCCTAGGAACTCGTGCAAATTCAATGACGGCGACGAATCTAACATCATCAATAAGCCAAGATACTGTAACGCTCTCCTCTGCAGCATCGGTAACGACTGCCGATACCTATAGCCATCTGGCCCCTAACGCTAAACAAGGCTACACGGGTAATCTGCAAGCCATTGCAGGCACGCCTGAACCAGACAAAAGCATCAACAGGTTGGACAAAGCCATGCAGGCTATTTTAGATAACCGTACAGGAGTCGATAGGGATAAAATTAATAAGATAGATGAAGAAATGGCGAAGGTTGCAGCCGATGAAAATCTATCTGAAGAACAAAAAGCCAAGCAACTAGAATTACTGCAAGCGCAAAAATTGGATCTGATTAAGGAATCATCGGAGAAAAATGAAGAGCGGCAACGTCGTATCGAGCCCGAGGTGTATTACAGCTAACGAAGAAATGACCCGCAAAGGAAAAAATAGACAGTGAAGGAAGTAACAGGTGGGATACAGAGTATATTTTCTCGGTGAAATATCAGTCTAATCATTTAAAACTAGACTGATATTTTATAATGTCGCTCAATCCGTTACTAAAGACACCGACGCTTAGGATTGTTTTTCTACCTTATTAATACTGCCCTTATACCCAGTTTCGTCGACCGCCTTAAGCAAACTATCTAGATTAAAATCCTCTGGCACTGTCACTAAGGCTTGCTCCGTTTTTAACGAAGCCTTGGCCTTAATCACCCCATCGGTTTTACGCAGCGCTTTATTCACGACAGTGACACACAGCGGACAAGTCATGCCCTTAACATCTAAGGTGACCAGCACGTTTGCCGCCCAGCTCGACACTGAACACAGACTTAAGGCGAGAAATAACACTAACTTCATTCAAGCACCTCTAATAACCAAGGTAATACAAAAGGATATGACTGAAATGCCAGCACAACAGGTACAGTTAACCAGTACAGCCACAGCATCTGAGTACGACTCAACGTCGCTGTACACAGTGGCTTTTTAGCAAAATAGAGCCGCCAAAATCCCATCAGAATCAGCCCAGTCGACAGTATCAACATGGGCACTTGCAGCCAGCTCAGTTGCTCAATCCCCGACAGACTTGCGGCCGACACCCCGAACACCAGATAAATAAGCGGTGCAATACAGCATAGGCTTGAAGCAACCGCAGCAACCACTGCGGCGGCCATAGTCGCGAAGAGGCCCTTAGCGTTGTTCGGTTGACTGGTAGTCATAGGCAAACACTTTAGGCTCATAATAGTTCACGGGATCGCCATCAACTTCGGCATACGGGTAGCCAAAATTATTCAGTGGTGTCTGTTCGGCTGTAGGGAATAAATCAAAGTCGCGGCCATAGTTAAAGCCAACCCAGTTCATTTCCCAATTGCCAAAGAGGTAATCATTCACGGCCTGAACTGCGGGATCGTTGTGTTCTTTTTTCTCCGTCAAACGCATTTTTGTCACATCGGCAGGATCGGCTGGCAACCAACCATAACCCGCTAAATAGAACATAGCGCGACAATGTTGACCACCACTGACATCGGCAACCCCTTTGTCATCGGCACTACCAAAGGCCTTTTTAGAGTATTCGCCCATCTTGATCGCCTGACCTAAGCGAATCCCAAACATCTCACGTGCAGGGATCCCCACTGCGCGCATTAGCGCCACAAATACTGAGTTAATATCGGTACACTTACCGCCTAACTTGCCACTTTCGAGGATACTTGCTACATCACCCGTACCACAACCAATCACGCTATTATCGCGGAACATATTAGCGCTAACCCAAAGATAAATCAGTCGTGCTTGCTTCAGTGGTTCAGTCTCGCTGCCAACGATCTTATCTGCTGTTTGCTTCACAATACCATTAATCGGCATGTGTTTAGTCGGCAGCAAATAACGTTCAACATCTGCAGGATAATGTATCTGCTCTGGGGTGCGGTAATGGGTTAAGGCGCCGCTTTTAACGGGTTCCCAATCTATCGTTTCAATATCAAGCTCAACCGTTATTGTCATGTTCGCTTTGGCATCGGGCCAAGTCGCAAACAGGGTTTTGGTGCCATAACTGTTGTTTGAGCTGATATAGGCGTCTTTAAAACTGCCCGTAAAATTCAACTTACTTACCCGTTGGAATTGCGTGTCTTCAGGTAAAGGGAGCCACAACTTAACCACACCCTCAGAGCCTTCAGGAGCAACAAGATGGTAAGTGTTGGTTAAGGTAAAACGGCGGCGTCCATCGCTTGAGCTATGTTTAACCACACTCGATTTAGAGGAAGATGCCAGTACTGGCGTGATAAAACCCGCAGTCGACAAAATAGCCGCACTTTTTAAAAAATTGCGTCTTTGCATTATGACATTCCTTTTATTGGATCATTTTTAGGAAGAAGAGAAACTCAACATAAGAGAGCAAGATTATAGGTGCTATAGCACTGTGCAGCAATCAAGCCGCTAACCATACAGTATAAAACCACGACATCGGAGAAAAAGACTCAGTAAAATATGCTACAGCGCTGGCATACTCACGAAATAGAATAAATATCGACATTAACTTAACAAGCATAATCAATGATAGATTTAGAGCATTTTTATGTAAAAAAACCAATTTTAGTTTAATAAAAAAAGTATCAATTGCGTTATTTTTATAATCTAAAGGCTAAGTAACAACCATATTTAGCTTTGGCTAATATTGTTAATAAAGATAATTATCTCACCACTTTTCACTCAAGCTTTGAGTCTCTCATTTAGCAAAATCAGTAATATTCTTTGGCAAATTTTCGAAACAGTTTTCAGGGAGATCACAGTCTCACCTGAACAGTTTAATGGGTATGGCTGAGTAATCATTCCAAATTTAGAATATTGAACTTACAGTTTTGACTTAAGTTAGCTCGAATTACCTAACGCTTTTTACTCATAAAATATCAAACTTATCTTTCAAAATGGGAGCCAGACCACCATGTTGCAAAAATGTTTAATAAAAGTTTGCGTATGTTTGTGCCTGTTCTAGGCTTAAAAACGAATATACTCACTTAAAGGGCTTTTTTATGAAACATAAGCTTTCATTAGGTCTTTGCTCACTTTTGCTCAGCTCCACCGCTTATGCAGAAGTCAACATTTCAGGTTTTGCCTCAGTTGTTGCTGGTCAAGTTCTCGAAGGATCGGGCGTTGCAGAGTTTGATTTAGGCCCCACCTTTCTCGCCGACTATCCACTCGTTGGCGCCTATGATGAAGATATTAGTTTCAAACCCGATACCTTATTTGGTATTCAATTCTCAGCAGATTTGCTCGAAGGTTTATCTGCTACTGCACAGGTTGTTTCTCGGGGGGCTGATGACTTTTCGGCAAGTTTTGAATGGGCTTATCTGTCCTATGAGATCAATGATCATTGGACAGTACAAGGAGGTAAAAAACGCTTACCGCTCTACTATTACAGTGACTTTTTTGATGTTGGATATGCTTATCCTTGGATACGTCCACCCGCAGATAACTACACATGGCAAATATTTAACTACACAGGTGTCAGCGCCTTATATAACTATTTAATTGGCGACTGGACTATGTCTGGACAAGTTTATTACGGTAGCGAAGATAGCGAACCTAATAAGCTTTTATCTGATTTTTTCTTCCTCGAAAATACCCGAGAAGTATGGAAGGATATAGGCGGTATTGTTGTTCAATTCAACAAAGATTGGTTAGATATTCGCCTCACGCATATGCAATATACTAACGAACGTTATATTGGTGGTATTCAGCAGGAATGGAATGGTAGCAACCAACGTACGGGTAAGTTTTATGGCCTATCCGTTAATATAGATTATGAGAATTTCCTTTTTTTATCTGAGCTTAACCGCTTAGATCTCGATGGGAGTAATCTAGATACTTATCTTCTCTCGTTCGGCTATCGTATCGATTCAGTAATGCCTTACATTTCCTATTCGGACTTCAATGATGGTGAAGGCGGTGAAGTTCACCATACAAGTTCTGCAGGTATACGTTGGGATTTCCATCCTTCGGCGGCCTTTAAAATTCAGTATGATGACGTTAAAGATGACGGTGGCCCAGGCATGAAAGTCGCAGGGGATTCGAAATCCATCAGTCTTGGCATTGACTTAGTATTTTAGGAGAGAGAAATGAATAAGTTACTTTGCTTAATCCTACTCAGCTTAGTCTCAATGCCACTATTTGCTGGTGTGGTTGTCATCGTTCATCCCAGTAATGCAGACACTGTAGACCAAAAGGTTATTGAAAATATTTTTCTAGGGAAAACAAAGACCTTTCCTGGTGGAGCGCAGGCCGTGCCGGTCAATCTTGACAGTGCTATGCCCTTAAGGGAAACCTTTGATACTAAAGTGCTGGGCAAGTCATCCAGCCAACTTAAGTCATATTGGTCACAAAAAGTATTTACAGGCAAAGGAACGCCACCCAAGGAAGTCACTAGTGGGGCGGAGATGATAAAATTAGTTGCATCGAACCCCAATATTATTGGCTATATTGATAGTAGTGAGGCCAATGATTCGGTAAAAGTTATTGCCGAGTTTTAGATTGGAGTGCCGAGCTCAAGCTCGGCACAACTTGGGGGCAAGGGATGAATTTCTTTAATGATATTTCTATTTTTAAAAAAGTTATCGCGATATTTATTTTAGCTGTCATCATTTTCGCTTTAAACTTAGGCATTAGTGTCATCTCCATAAATAAAAATCGCACCACACTTAATTATATGGAGCAGCAAGTTTACCAAAGAGTTGAACTCGCCAATCAAAACGTGTTTTTTATCCAACGACTCGATGAACTTTACACTCAATCGGTTTCTTTTGCCGACGAAGACCTATTAACGAATGCAGGTACTATGTATGAATCTCTACGTAAAAACCTACAACAATTAGATAGTGTCGATCCCTCACAAGCCAATAAACTCAGTAATCTATCCGCTAAATTAACCCGCTATAACGACATGACGATTAAGCTGGCTAAAGGCATGTTGGCGGGTACGATTGATATGGCAAACATTGGCCAGATCAGCCAAGAAAAATCCCAAGCCTATGAAGCTGTACTTAATGAAATACAAGATTACAAACAAAGCAAAGTACTCGAATTTAAACAATCGATAAAAGAAGCTGGCGACAGATCTGCGCAAAGTTTGTGGCTCACCCTCTCCATCGGCATCGCTTTGCTGATCGTGATGTTGATTGTCACTATTGCCATTGCACGTGCTATCAGCTCATCTGCGCGTAATGTCGCCCAGTCACTGAGTGAGCTGGCCGATGGAAAAGGCGATCTTAGTCATCAGCTCAAAGTGTCTGGTAGCGATGAACTCGGCCAAGTATCAAGTAACTTCAATCGATTTCTTCGCTTGCTCGGAGATTCTATTCGAAGGGTGGTGAATGTTACCGATCCCTTACTTGATAGCTCGCGTTCACTGAAACAGCGCATGGAAGATGCGACGCATGCCACCCAGCGGCAAAGCCATGATGCCAGCGCAGTACAAGTCTCAATGGAAGACATGCGTCACTCTGTCATCGAAATCTCGCAAAATGCCCGCCAAGCCGCCAGTGCAGCACAGGTCGCGGAGAAAGAAGCGATGCAAGGTATGACAGTCGTTCAGCGTACCATCGATATTTCACAGCAATTAAATACAGGAATTCAGGCGGCTTCTAACTCGATCAACGAGCTCGCCAGAGATACAGAAAATGTCACTTCTATCTTAAATGTGATTACCTCTATTGCCGAGCAAACCAACCTGTTGGCACTTAATGCCGCCATCGAAGCCGCCCGCGCAGGTGAGCAAGGACGAGGCTTTGCCGTAGTCGCTGATGAGGTCCGCGCCCTTGCCTCTAAAACCGCAGATGCAACCACAGAAATCCGTCATGTGTTACAAAACCTTAAAACGGCGGCTATTTCTTCGGTTAGTACCATGAATGTGGCCATGTCTAAATCATCAGAAAATGAAACCAATGCCCAAAACACGGGCAGTGCATTGAAATCAATTCAGCAGCAGATTGTCAGTATCAATAGTATGAATACCCACATTGCCTCGGCAACGGAAGAACAAGCCTCGGTCGCTTCCCAAGTGGTCGATAACGTCGTCAATATGAACGCTTCATTCGAACAGACATTACAAATTCTGTCGCAGGTTCGCAATGTTTCTGAGGGATTAGTCGATTTTGCCGATGAACTAAAAAACGCCACATCTCAATTCAAACTTTGACTATAGAGCATTATCGAAATGATTGCTCAACATAGAAAACCGGTATTGAGTTTACACTTAATACCGGTTTTTAATTCCTTAAAGCTTATCTTTTTGTACCACTTTATCCGTGTTAACTAAACATCCGTGTTAACTAAACGCTAAGAAGGGAGATACGCACAGCAATAAGCCTGTGATAATAATGATATACAGCGACACACCCTTGTACTTATGTAATGCAGGTACTTGGTACACTAAATAAGCGGGGATCAAACAACCGACTAAACCAAAAATTGGACTACAAATCGACGTAAAGCTCAGCACTGGCGCATTCAACACAATCGCGCCCCAAGATAATAGAATGGTAAAAATCATAATGCCGTAACCCACAAGCTTTTTGTTGATACGATCTTCAGGCATATAACGGCGCAGCATGTTCATGGTCAAACCTTGGCAAGCTTCCCTAAAACCGAGATATACGCCAAAGTAAGCCGTCATCACCGCAAAAATATTCAAGGTTAAACTCAGCAATTTCAGTGTTTGTCCCTGCATACCTTGGGCAACCATAGCAAGAGCCGAGATATTTTCTTCCGATGCACGCACGGCCTGATCATGTCCCATTGCTAGGGTGAATGACACGGCATAAAAGAACACCACGACAAACAAGACACCAAAGGCAATGTTCATGGCGCGCATCGCTTTAAAGCGCGCTACCGCAAGGGATTTTTCCCGCGAACGGTATGAAATCACCATAGGGCTTAAACTTTGAATAAACAGAATCGATGTTAGCGTAAAGGGCAGCATAACGACCGCATCTTTTAACCAATCTCCCGTTGCTGGGATAGCGCCGATATTATTGATATCCCATTTATCCACCATCAATAACCCTAGCACGGCGACAACGCCCAACTTAGTCAGTACCATAAAAGTAGAGATCTTAAACAAAAGATTCTCACCGCGGGAGGCTAAAGCAACAAGACCGCAGATCAAGGCTAAACCATAGAAAGGATTTTCTGACAATAACGCTTTAGTGACCCCAAAACTTTGCAAAAATGAAGCACTGTCGTTTGTAATGGCCGTTGAATAAACGAACACCCAAATGACCAGCATGATGAAATACAAACCACCCAACAACATACCCCAGTTTTTACCTAAGTAACCCGAAATCACACTCGGGTAATCCTTACATTCTGGAGATTCTGCTAAGGTATTGATAAACAACCGTTGGAACATATACATGGCAGGATAGCCAATAATGCCAGACAGTAAGAAAACCCATAACCCCATCAAACCGACCTGCACAGGCAAGAATACGATCCCCGCGCCAATCGCCATTCCTATACTCATGATAATCCAGCCCCAATCCGTACTATCGAAGCGGGTATCTGCTTTCCACTGTGCAGCAGTAATTGTTGCATCCATCATTTCACCTTTACCTAGTTGGTATTATTTTGTGCAAATATATTTGAACAAAACAAACTCAGCAATCAAAATACTCAACTTTTGTTGAACAAAGAGTTAAAGCTCACAACTTAACTGAAAACGAGATAAATAGCGCACAAACCGCAGTGTAAAATGAAATTCATTAAAAAATAATTGCAATAAAACATAAAAATACAAATAATGTTGCACATACGCCGACCTAGGCATTCAATTTTATTTGCAAGTTGGAGAGACAATGAAAACCATTATTCACGCAGAACGTGCTCCCGCGGCCATTGGCCCTTATTCCCATGGCACAGCCTATGGCAACCTCATTTTTACCTCTGGCCAACTCCCTGTTTGTAAAAAGAAAGGCAGCGTAGTTGACGGTGGGATTACTGAGCAATCGATTCAATCATTAGAGAATCTCAAATACGTGCTCGAAGCGGGTGGTGGCAGCTTAGAAACGATTCTTAAAACCACTTGTTATCTTGCAGAGATCAGTGACTTTGCCGCCTTTAACGAAGTGTATAAAACCTATTTTAAAACCGACTGCCCAGCTCGTAGCTGTTTTGCAGTGAAGGACCTTCCGCTGGGCGTTAAAGTAGAAGTTGAAGCGATAGCACACGTTAAAATCTAAGCATTAACATAAGGTTGTAAGCTCATGAAACCCCAATGGCAGCAGTATATTCAAATCATTAAACAAGTGGTTAAGCCCGCATTAGGCTGCACAGAGCCCATCGCCGCCGCTTACGCCGCCGCCGTCGCCCGCACCTTGCTGGGTGTTGAACCCGATTCAATTGCAGTACAAGTGTCTGACAATCTTTATAAAAACTCTATGGGCGTGTTTGTGCCTGGCACAGGCAAAATCGGTCTGGCAATTGCCGCTGCAGCAGGCGCCATTGCGGGTAATCCGGATGCGGGCTTAGAAGTATTGGCCGTGATCACGCCAGAACAAGTCGCTAGAGCACAGGCCCTTATCGATGCGGGCAAAGTGACGGTCGAGCGCACCGAAACAGCAGAATTTATCTATTGTTGTGTCATCGCGAAAAAAGGCGACCGCGAAGCCTTAGTGAAAATCTGCGGCGGCCATACACTGATCGCCGAGAAGCGCCTCAACGGCGAATCCGTCTTCAGTGTCGATAGTGCGAAAGCCACCGCAACAGGTTCTATTTGTGAAGGGGTAGATATCACTATCGAGTCCATTTATCGCTTCGCCGAAGACGTCCCCTTTGAAGAGATCAAATTCATTCTCGAAGCCTCTGAGTTAAATGGCAAATTATCCGATGAAGGCATGGCGAATCCCTATGGGCTTGAAGTCGGCCGCACCATGAAAAGCGGCATAGCCGCCGGCATTATCGGTGAAGACTTACTGAACAAAATCGTCATGTTAACTGCTGCAGCATCCGATGCTCGCATGGGCGGGGCAAACTTGCCCGCCATGAGCAATCTTGGTAGTGGTAATCAAGGCATAGCGGCAACTATCCCTGTGGTATTGACGGCACAATGCTATAAGGTTTCAGAAGAAAAACTCGCCCGCGCCTTGATTATGAGCCATCTAGGGGCGATTTATATCAAGTCCCATTATCCACCACTGTCGGCATTTTGTGGCAATACCGTCACCAGCGCAGCCGCTTCTATGGCCATGGTGTATTTAGCCGGTGGCTCGTTCGAACAATCCTGTTTCGCGATTCAAAACGTGATCAGCGACAGCTCTGGCATGGTATGTGACGGCGCTAAAGCGTCCTGCGCCATGAAGGTTAGCACTTCATCCAGTGCGGCCGTGCGCTCATTTTTGATGGCGCTCAGTAGTCACAATGTCTCAGGCCAAGGTATTATTGCTACCGATGTAGAGAAAACCATTAAAAACATTGGCAAAATGATCCTCAATGGCATGTCATCCACAGATGTCACTATTATCGATATTATGTCGGCATGATGATTTTAACCCGCTGAATATTTGCGGGTTAATAACTAAAGGTTGAAATTGTGAAACTGCAAGATTTAACGCAAAGTGATCTGGATATTCTGAAATCCATCGAAAATATCGTCGATGGCATCGCTGCCATGTATGGTCAACACACAGAAGTGGTATTGCACAGCCTAGATGCGAAACATCCGTCTGTGGTCAAAATTGCCAATGGCCATGTCACAGGCCGTGAAGTGGGTGCTCCAATAACCAACCTTGCCTTGCTCAAGCTCAAAACCGGTCAGGATATTTCCAACTCTTACCTGACTAAATGTGCCAATGGTAAGACGCTAAGATCAATTACGACGGTGATCCGTAACAGTAAAAATCAACCCATAGGGTTACTGTGTATTAACAGCGACATGGATGCACCACTGCAATCAGTACTGCGCACTATGATGCCAGAGCAACTCCTTGGCAGCGAACTGACCAGCTCGCCCGAAGTGTTTGCCCGCAATATCGATGAAGCGCTCCATAGCACTATCGACAGTGTGAACCATGAGGTTCGCGCGAATCCCGCGATTTCACCTTCACAAAAGAGTCGCGAAATCGTCAATCAATTGCATGAGTTAGGGATTTTCGAACTCAAGGACAGTGCCCAAGTCGCGGCCACTCGATTGGGGATTTCAGTGCATTCGATTTATCGCTATCTGCGGGAAATCAAAGCCAATCAAGCTTAAAGCGAGAAAAAACTCGCCTAAATAGAAAGGGCTAAGGTGTAAATAACCTTAGCCCTTTGGTTTTATTATTTTTGCACTTGTGATTGCGCTTGTTATTGCGCAGCTTGTCCGCTAAAGCCCATCATATTCCATGCCTGCACTGTGCCATCGGCCATTAAGGCAATGGCATCGAGCAAATTGCTGCGAATGTCGCGCATTTGGCTCAAATCAACGGCTTGTTTATCTAATGTTAACGCAGCCTCGCCTCCCATCCACACCGCAATCGAACCATCTTGGCGTTTAACCGTAAACCCTAAGCCTGTCGGGAAAATATCCGTTGCTTGGGTGATTTGAGTTTTGGGTCCAGAGTGGCCATCAACCACAGTGCCATCCTGTTTTAAAAAGGCAAACTCCCGCTCATAGGTCACCACTTTACTCACCTGAGTGACTTCTTGATAACGTGGTTGCTTGTCTACCAAGTCCCAACCTTCCCAAGCAATGGCCGTATTATCCCTGCGTAACGCGACAAAACCCTCCTCAAAGGGATAAACCTTGTGCACTTTTTGCAACTTATCCTGTAGAACTGATGTATCGGCACCATTGAATTTACTGCCCCATACGTGCAGTTGACGACTGATGGTTAAGGCGGCAAACGCGCCACGATTTGCATAAATATCAATCACTTTATTGGCGCGTTTTGTAGTAGATAAACGAGCTGGAAACGCGACGTGATACTCAGTCAATTCGCCCTCCCCCCAGGTATATACGCTGCCATCCGCCAGCAGCGCCGCAAACCCATGATCCGTGTTGACAACTTTCACGGCAGGCGCTAATTGGCTGAGTTTTGCCAGTTGTTCGCGGCCTTTTTGATCATCGTTGACCCCGCCCCAAGACACTAATTTTCCCGTCGCAGTCCTCGCGGTAAAAGCATTATTGTTGGCATAGAGCAGATCGACATGGTTGAGCTCAGAGGCCACGTGGCGACTATCGCCACCATAAGCGGCATCGCCCCAAGTCACTACTGCTCCCCCCAGCTTTAAGGCAGCAAAGGCACCTTTATTAATCAACACAAAATCAATATTGGTCATCGCAGGCGCAGCATATTGACCCGAGAGCAGTTCGGCTGGTGTTGAATCCAGATTAGACCAACTGACTACACTACCATCTTGTTTGATGGCCGCATAAAGCCCTTCTGCCAACACAAAAGAACGAACGCCTGTCAACACTTGCTTCATCCCCATCCCCCAAGGGATAAGTTTGTCATCACGGGTTAAGGCCGCAAAACCACAGGTATTCTCCGCTGCGTATAACTCTTTTACATTGACCAGAGGCTCTGCGGCATTATTGATATCGCCACCACATTCAGCATCGCCCCATGCCACCACAGTACCGTCTTGCTTGAGTGCCGCAAATGCACTGAGATTACTGTAGATTTGACTCACTTGGGCTAACTGGGCAGGCATAGGGGTTTTGGTAGAATCGTCGGCCACCTCAAGATTGCTCGGAATGGACGTTAATGAATTATTCGCGGCGGATGGTGATCTGTGAGCCAATATCGTGTCAGAAATTTGCTGTTTTAATTCGGGCGATATATCAGAATCCTGTTTATCTATGAGTAAGTTAACCACATGACCCAAAGCAAAAATCGCCAGCGCTACACCGCCCCACGAGACCTGTTTTTTATCCACAAGTATATCCTTATCGTAACTGCAAACTCTCACTGAGTTTAAACTGGAACATAACGTCGACTGAGTACGCTAAATGTGAACTGTGATTGTAACCAAAACAGGGCTAAAATGACATTGCCCTAAAGTCGAAAGCTGGCCTGATTCAAGTAAGATGAGCATATGAGCAAAAAAATAAAAGCAGCGTATCTCGCTGCTTTTATTGAATATGATGTTGAGGTAACAAAGGGCTAATCTCTTTTGCCCACTTTCTCTAACCCCCAAACTAGTGCAATCGCCGCTAACATACACACAATGGCGAACAGCAGTTGTGAAGGCTGACCCGTTACTTGCTCAAAATTAAGCGGGGAAATATTTTGCTCCAGCAAAGGTACTTGTTCGCCGTGGGAGTTGGTCCGCCAAGTTAAGATTTCTTTCCATGGCCAAATTTTACCTAAGGTACCTAACATTAATCCGGTTAGAAACACGATAGTGGCATCATGGTATTTACGCAGCAGCGCCGACAATAAATGGCTGAACGTCAGTAATCCCATCACGGCACCAGCAGCAAAACAGGCCAAAATATCCAGCTGAATATTTTTAGCGGCTGCGAGAACCACAGGATATAACCCTAACAATAATAAGATGAAACTGCCTGAAATCCCCGGCAATACCATAGCGCAAATCGCAATCGCGCCGCCGAAAAAGATATTCATGTAACTGGCTTCTACCGCGACCGGATTCAGCACCGTAATCGCCCATGCAGTCAGCACACCAAGCGCAAATAAACCTAAACGTGCCACAGTGAAACCACTCACTTGCTTAAGCATATGCACGACAGAGATAAGAATAAGCCCAAAAAAGAACGACCAGATCGGGATGGGATGTACCGCCAACAACCAAGAAATCAGCTTAGCAAAGGTAAAAATACTGGTCAGGATCCCCGCCAGCAGACTCACTAAAAAGCCACCATTAATATGGGCAAATGCCCCTTTTATGCCCTGCGACTTGATTACACCCCAAAGGGAAGGATTAATGCGTTTTACACTATCGAGCAAAGTATCGAGAATACCGGTAATAAACGCTATGGTGCCGCCCGAAACGCCAGGCACAACATCAGCAGCGCCCATGGCCATTCCCTTAAAATACGTCAGCAAATATTTCACTGTGAGTCCTTGTAGTTAAATCAACATGCCATTGCCGCTACACGACAAATTGGCCGCAATTATACGGTGTTACACTTAAAACAGCGAAATGAAGTTTACTTAATTAAGCCGACTGGTATTTGTTGTTATCCTAATGTTACACTCATCCGACCAGAGCAACCCAAGCTCAACTTGGAACAGGCTCAAGATAACAACACCCCTTTGCACCATTATTAAGGATGACCATGAGCCAGACAGACTCTTCTAGCACTGCAGAACAAAAACCTAATAAAGTGCTCGCGCTCTACCACAAAACTCGCCGTTATCCCTTCGGCCAAAAACTGTTTTCAATCATGGTTTCACGCATGGCGCCCTATTTCGGCACCATCAAACCACTGATCACTGAATTACGCCTTAATCATTGCGCCTGTTTAATTAAAAAACGCCATGCCGTTCATAATCATATAAAAACAGTGCATGTGATTGCGATTTGTAATGGTCTAGAAATGGCCATGGGCGTGATGGCCGAAGCCTCTATTCCAAAACATTTACGTTGGATCCCTAAGGGCATGAGTTTGGATTATACGGCTAAAGCAGGCAGCGATATTTTATGTGTCGCCGAAGTGACACCAGAGCAATGGACTCCTGGCGATATGCTGGTCCCCGTTACCGCCTACGACACCCAAGGAGTGGTTGTGGTGAAAGGACATATCAAATTGTGGATTTCAGAAAAACCGCAAAAATAAACGATTTGAATCAAGACTTACACTTAATGTCAGCATTTAAAAAGGGAGCTTTGCTCCCTTTACTTTTTAACCTTCAGCCGTATTTCGCAAAAACATTCGGAGAACTGAATTGTGCGGCGCCTTGCTCGCTCACGTTTAAGTACGAACTGTTAGATACGAGCTTTTAAAATCCCAGCCCTATCGCAATATAGCAGCACAGTTATGCAAAATATTAAGCAAAATGGCTTGCAGTAAAACGCTCAATTAAACGGATAAAGTCGACTTCAGCAAGCTTGGCACACTTTAAGGTTTGTTCATGGGATAACTGCACGTCCCCCAATCCTTCTGCCATATTGGTAATGGCACACACAGCCAACACGGGCAAACCACAATGCGCCGCCGAAATCACCTCTGGCACCACGGACATTCCCACTACATCGCCACCGATAATTTGCATCATGCGGATTTCAGCCGCGGTTTCAAAACACGGGCCAGAGTAAGACACAAAGACCCCTTGATTCACTTCAATGCCTGCGGCTTTTGCGACACTTAAGGCTTCTGATCTCAGGTCTTTATCATAAGCATTGGCTAGGCTAAAAAAGCGTGGGCCGTAGCTATCATCATTCGCGCCCGTCATGGGCGTACCCGGCATAGTGTTGATGTGATCGCTGAAAATAACTAATGATCCCACGCCGATCCGCTCTGGCCGTAATGACCCCGCAGCGTTAGTCACGAGTAACAATTCACACCCTAAACGTTTGAAAGTACGCACAGGCGTCGTCATCACCTTCATACTTTGGTGCTCGTAAAAATGCCCGCGGCCTTTCATGCACACTATATCGATGCCATGTAAGCTGCCGAGCACAAGCTCTCCAGAGTGGCCGACGACGGTACTCACAGGAAAGCCGTCTAACTCTTCATAGGGGATCACTACTTTGTTATCTAAATTATCGGCAAACGCGCCAAGCCCTGAGCCCAAAATCATAGCAGCACGGGGAGAGAAATTCGGTTTACAGGCTCGAATCGTCGCAAGGGCATTAATAACGGGATCATGGCTCATACAAGGTACCTCATAGCAAGGGAATGAAAGAGTAAGCGACCCTCAGTATAAGCGGGCTTAGGGTTGCAAATAATCGCGATTAATCGCACTATTGTGCTGATAAAAATGACAATAACTAGAAAATGGTGAGCCTAAGATGAGCAAGATAAACGCACCTGAACTCGTCACCTTGAAGATGCTGCGGTATTTCCATCGAGTGGCTGAAGTGAAAAACTTTACCGCTGCCGCCGAGCAACTGCATTTATCGAAATCTCCGCTGAGCGCACAAATCAAAGAGTTAGAATCGCTCCTTGGCGTTGAGCTGTTCACCCGCAGCACTCGTCAGGTCGAACTCACGCCCTATGGCCAATTGTTAAGAGAGAAGTGCGAACAAATATTCGAGCTGGTGAATACCTCATTGGAACAAGTGGCTCAGCTTGGGCGACTCGATAGAAACCATATTCGGATTAGCATCATGAGCTCGCTGTTTTGGATGGGATTTGGTGACATACTGAAAAACTTTCGTAAGCAATGCCCTGATAATGAGCTGATATTTCAAGAGTTATCACCTGAAACTCAAAAAGTCGCCTTAGCACATCAAGAAATCGATTTTGGCCTAGTGCGCTACGCCGATACCTTAAATTTGCCGCACCTTCTCGCCGAAACCATCACCAGCGAACCTATGGTGTTAGCACTGGCAAGTAAGCATCCCTTAGCCAGACGCAAAAGCATCGACTTGAGTGAACTCAAAGATGAGCCTTTTACCTTACTCAGCCGTGCCAATTCCGCCTCTAGCGATTTAATTATCGCCAGCTGTCAGGTCGCAGAATTTATGCCGCAATTAGTACAGGAAATGGTCGAGCCCAATAGCTTGATGGCTATCATCGCTGCCGATAACAGGGTATCCATAGTGCCGCAAAGTTATGCTTCACAACCTTGGCCTAGAGTAAAGTTTATTAAGTTAAAACAAACCATCTCCGCCGATATCTGCCTGATTTATCGGCCAGAAATGGCTTCGCTGCCAATTCTCGATAGCCTGAGGGACTTATTGAAGCAACAAATCAAAACCATTTAGATTGTCTCCCAAACGAGTGCTATGCTGAGTGCAATACTCAGGGTTCATATTTTAAGGATATCAAGATGGATGAATTTTTAGCGGCAGCCATTGAAGAAGCTAAGCAAGGACTCGCCGAGAGCGGCATCCCCATTGGTTCGGTATTAGTGATCGATGGCAAAATCGTCGGGCGCGGCCACAATAAACGGGTACAAAAAGGCAGTTCAGTACTGCATGCCGAAATGGATTGTCTCGAAAATGCCGGCCGATTTAGCGCCGCCGAGTACCAAAGGGCGACCTTGTATTCCACCCTATCGCCCTGCGATATGTGCAGCGGCGCAGTATTACTTTATGGTATACCTAAAGTCATCGTCGGTGAAAACGCTACCTTCCAAGGGCCTGAAGCCTATGTAAAATCCCGCGGTGTGGATGTCACTGTGGTCGATAATGCCGAGTGCAAACAATTGATGCAGGACTTTATCGCCAGTAATCCAACACTCTGGAACGAAGATATCGGCGAGTAATGGTTCGACAGTCTTCTCAATCCGTTTCTGCATTTTTGTATTTCACTTTTTACGTTGGCGCTAGTTCACTTTCTACCTTTCCTGTATTTTACTTTTTGTGTTGACTGTATTTCATTGGAGGCTAGCGCCTGCTAGGCTAGCCCTCCCAAATTCCAGTGAAAAGTGGAACATGTCTACTAGCGAAAGGAACTCAGCTAACGTGCCAGCCAACTTACCTAAAGACCCTTGGTCAAGATCAGACTCCACGCAGCCTGTTGTAATGACGATACCCGCACAGCGTAATGCCAACCTCGATGCTATTCGCGGCTTAGCTGTGTTGGGGATATTTTTTATGAATATCTATTTTATGGGCATTACTTTTTTTGGCTATGCGCCCCATGAAACACAGCCGCTGTCGGATCACATTATCAAAGTGTTCAGTAACTTTTTCATCGAGGCACGCTTTATCAGTCTGTTTTCCATCTTGTTTGGTGTCGGGCTTTTTATTCAATATCAGCGATTTAGCGCCAAAGGCCTAGAAGCTTATTCCCTACTGCGATCACGTTTAAAATGGTTAATTGTATTTGGCCTACTCCACGGCATTTTTATTTGGTCAGGTGATATTTTATTCACCTATGGCATCAGTGGATTTTTAGCCTTGTGTTACAAAGATTTAAGTGTTGAAGCCCTTAAGCGCAAAGCGAATATTTTTATTTTAAGCTCCTTAGTTATCATTACGCTGGTTAGCCTTACGGGCAGCGATGAACCTTTCACTCGAGAATCGAGTCTATTTGCAGAGCAATACAGTGCATGGACCTCTGGCTATGCCGACCAACTGTTACTGCATTTGATGCAAGTTGGCTATATGGCATTGGTGATCCCTTTTACCATAATGTGGTTTACGGCTGGCTTGATGTTGCTCGGCATGGCCTTGTATCAACAAGGGACTTTTGAGCAAGGTTTTAGCAAATCGGTACTGGTAAAGTTAGTGCTAGCAAGCGTAACGCTATCACTGCTTGATACCATCTTAGGTTTAACGAAAAATACTATTCTCGTTGCGTTTTCAGATGTGTTAATCATGCTAAGTGCTATTCCTATGGCGCTGATTTACATTCATATTATAGTTAAAGTTTGCCAGAATAATCCTAATATACTGACTCCGCTGCAAAATGTTGGCAAACTCGCGTTTAGTCTCTATATTCTGCAATCCATCGTTGGCGTGTTAGTGTTTAGACACTTAGCTCCCGAATTGCTATTGAGCTTAGATAGATGGGGATACATGGCCATGGCGCTGGTTTATTCAGTAGTGCAATTACTGTTAGCCAGCCTGTACTTACACTATTTCAAACAAGGGCCGCTAGAGAAACTGTGGCGCCACCTCGCGTTTAAAAAATACACGGAATCACAAGAACACAAGCAAGCTTAAAAACACTGACACGAGATTGATACCAGATAATGACAAACAAAAAAACTACCAAAACGGGCAACAGCGCTTCACCTCAAACCAATCGCCCGCAAAAGAGTCGAGCACAAAGCGGTCGCGCTCAGAACAGTCGCGCCCAAAGTGGTCGCACTCAAAAGTCCAATGCAGCCACTTCAGGCTCAAGCCTTATGCCGCTGTTATTAGTGCTGATTTTTCTTGCTGGCTTAATCGGCGCAGCGCAGCAACATATGCTGCCAGTCGGGATTGCGGGCATGTACCTCACACTAAGCCTGCTCACCTTTATCGCCTATGCCATCGATAAATCCGCCGCTAAACGTAACAAATGGCGCACTAAAGAAAGCACATTACATCTGCTCGCCCTCATGGGCGGTTGGCCCGGCGCTCTATTTGCCCAAAACCTGTTAAGACACAAGTCCGTTAAAGCCTCATTTAGAAACGTCTTTTGGCTCACCGTTGTCGCTAACTTAGCCGTGCTGGGTTATGGCATAAAAACCGGCGCCGTAGATATGTTTATCTAATGCTCTTATTTAAGGGCTTTTATACAAAGGCTTTTATATGAGGCGCCTTATCTAAGAATCGCTATCTGAGAGTGGCAGTCTAAGCAGCATGAGTCGCGGTATCGATCAGCTGATCAACCACAGACAACGCCAGCAGTGCAGACTGAGTGTCACCTTTTAGTTGCGCCGACACTATCGCACCCTCTTTGAGTAAACCTATTGCAGCAACGAGAAATTGGGTCTTGGCTTCTGGCAAGCCCAATGCCGATACTTGCTGTTCAATTAAACTCGCCACTCGCTGTTTATGCAGGGCGCAGAGTTGGTGCACTGGATGGCTCGGCTCAGTAAATTCGGCGCTGACATTGATAAAAAAACAGCCGCGAAACTCACACAGTTGCGGCACTCTTTGATTAAACCAATCATCGAGCGCGATAAATAACCCACCAATGCCCTCTCGTCCCGCTGGCGATGCGTTCACTCGCTCGCTAAGCCATTGATAAAAAACCTCATCACGATAGCGAACCACGGCTTCAACTAACTCATCTTTACTGGCAAAGTGGTGGTACAGGGTTTTTTTGGCGATCGCCGATTCCTGCAAAATCTGGTTAATCCCCACCCCATGCACACTTTGAAAATAAAACAGTTTAAATGCGGTAGTGACCAATTGCTGCCGTTTATCCGATGGCGTACCTGCCTGAATTTCAGTGCCCTGCATCAACTCATTCCTCTTCTTTGGTAAACATTCGTTAGCAAATCTTAGCTAACAAATATGAGTCCTATCTTCTCACGAGTAGACAAGTCAGTCTACTCGTGAGAACATTCACATCGGTAGACAAATTTGTCTACTTAGGTAACTAAATTAAGTTAATAGTGAAATCAAGAGTGAACACGGAACACCACGGCATGTTAGCGGCGATGGTTTGCTGAACATTCACGTCCACAATTCATTATCAAAATAAGGGCTTAACACAAGCCATTAATGGGAGAAAAGATGCAAAGAATCAATCCACAGAATCTAAAGATGGCCTTGCTCGCAGGGTGTGGAGCCACGTTGTGTATCAGTAGTTTAGCGACGCTTGAACAGCTAACACCGCAAACCATTTGGTTGATGGCCCCCTTTGGTGCCACTATGGTGTTGTTGTTTGCCTTGCCAGAAAGTCCACTCGCTCAACCGAGAAACATTCTCTGCGGCCACTTACTCACGAGTTTGGTTGGACTGATAATTCTAAATACTTTAGGAGTCTCCCCGCTAGCCTTAGGGCTTGCGGTCGGATTAGGCATAGCGGTGATGATGCTAACCCATACTGTGCATCCACCCGCGGGAGCGAATCCTCTGGTCGTTATGCTCACGGCGCAGCACTGGGATTTTCTGTATATGCCCGTCGCCAGTGGTGTTGCGCTCATTCTGGCTTTTGGTTGGCTGTATCACAACTTACTTTGCCGCCGGCAATACCCACAAAAGTGGTTTTAATCATTCATCGCCAATAAAAAAGGGCAATTTTAAATTGCCCTACACTTTCTCTAAAATGCAAAATTGGCTGTACTTTACCTTTAGAACCAACTCAACGCGATACTGATAATCACGCCAGTGATCATCAATTGCATTAAACAAAAGCCCATAATATCCCGCGCTTTTAAGCCTGCAATCGCCAGCACGGGCAGTGCCCAGAAAGGTTGAATCAAGTTAGTCCACGCATCTCCCCAAGCAACGGCCATTGCGACCCGAGCGACATCTGCACCTAAAGCCTGTGCGGCGGGTAGCATAATCGGTGCCTGCACCGCCCATTGGCCACCTCCCGATGGCACAAAAATATTCACAATTCCTGCACTGATAAAGCTCCAAAATGGCAGGCTCTCGGCGCTAGCGATGGCCACAAAACCTTCCGAAATACTTTGAGCTAAACCCGATTGCACCATCACAGCCATAATGCCCGCATAAAAGGGAAATTGGATAACAATACCTGCGCCGCCCTTAATGGCCTCATTCAAACTGGTTAATAAACTGCGTGGTGTTTGATGTAACAGTATGGCGAGGAATAAAAATAAGAAGTTCACTAAATTGAGGTTTAAGCTGCCGCCCTGCACCCAAAAGTAATAACCTAAGTATACAAGCCCAGCGCCACCGACGCTCCAGCCGAGTAAACGACTATTTTCTAACTTATCCGCAGGACGGCTTTCAGGCTGACGCTCGCTCACATTTGCAGAGTTAAGCTCTAACGCCGAAGCATCAAGTTCAGCGTCTTTGTCATCAAGGGCGCTTGGGTCAACATAAACACTGTCTTTTTCTTCTGGCAACATAAAGCGATTCACTAAGGGCATGACCACAAACAGAATTGCCACTAACAATAAATTATAACTCGCGAAAATGGTGTCACTGGTGGGGATGATACCGATTTGCGATTCAGAGAAATGCCCCACCGTCGCTATGGTTAATGGGATCGAACCCGCAAGCCCACCATGCCAAACCACAAAGCCGGAATAGGCGCTTGCGACCAGCAGCCGATAATCCACTTTTACTTTGCGAGCTAAGGCTTTGGCAAATAACGCGCCCACCACTAGCCCAAAACCCCAGTTAATCCAACTGGCGGCCAGTGACACCAAAGTCACTAAAATAATGGCTTGTGGTGCCGACTTAGCCAATCCAGCAATGGCATCGAGCAGCTTTTTAATCGGCGGCGAGCTTGCCAACATAAATCCTGCCACCAGCACTAACAGCATCTGCATCGAAAAACTTAACAGCGTCCAAAAGCCATCGCCCCAATAATTGATGACTTCCAGTGGGGTTTTATGTTCGGCAACCACAGCAGCAATTAATACGACTAAGGTAAGTAAAAGCACGAAAATATAGGGATCGGGTAGATATCGGTCGACGAGTTTGACCAAAGGTTTTGCCGCTTTGTTTAACATAGACTTTCCTTGTTTATTATCTGAATTTTAGTTCTTATTTGTTTTTATTGAGTCTTAAGCCCACAGATTAAGCGATCTCTAAAGCAGGATAAAGTCTTGAGGGAGTTTTTAACGGTTTGAACTGGTAGCACCAGATATCCAGCTCAACGCACACGCGAGTGCCGATAGCATCTCAAGCTAAAAAACTGATAATATGGCAAAAATTAACTAAGGTGCTCTTTATA
Source organism: Shewanella sp. M16 (assembly GCF_018224605.1). Taxonomy (NCBI): domain Bacteria; kingdom Pseudomonadati; phylum Pseudomonadota; class Gammaproteobacteria; order Alteromonadales; family Shewanellaceae; genus Shewanella; species Shewanella sp. M16. The sequence continues at coordinate 94,982 of NZ_JAGTUL010000019.1, forward strand.
TGAAAATGTTACTTGCCGTTGTGGTGATTGCTGGGGTGATTTTTTACTTCTTTACCTCGATGAACGGCCAAAAAGCCGCCCAAGAAAATATCCGTTTAGGCAATGAGTTTTTAACACAAAACAAAACCAAAGAAGGTGTGATTACCACAGCTTCAGGTTTGCAATATCAAGTATTAACTCAGGGCGATGGCACAGTTCATCCTAAAGCCAGCGATACAGTGACAGTCCATTATCATGGCACTTTGATTGACGGAATTGTGTTCGATAGTTCGGTTGATCGCGGCGAACCCATCGCATTTCCGCTTAATCGGGTAATTAAAGGTTGGACTGAGGGCGTACAGCTGATGGTTGTTGGCGATAAAATGCGGTTTTTTATTCCCAGTGAACTCGCCTACGGTAACCGTAGCACGGGCAAGATTGGTGGTGGTTCTGTGTTAATTTTTGATGTGGAACTGCTTAAGATTGATTAAATCAGTCTTCAATGAGTCTGTCTTAACGCATTCGGCTGTATTCATAAAAAAACCTAACGCTTAATAAAGAAAAAAGCCCTGAATCTTCGCAGGGCTTTATTTTTAAATCAATAATATCAAAACGTTGGATAATTACTGGCAGGTTGCCGCGCCAATATCAACCCATACCGCTGCAACACCCGGTACATCACCTTTAGTCCAGTAACTCGCCTTCCAAACACGACCGTTATAGCTGGTGGTTTGACCGCCGTTATACACCACACCTGCATCCCAACCGAGATCAACTTGGCTGAGTAGCAGCCATTGGTCTGCGGTGCGAGATGGCGTATTACCCTGCGTCCAATACTTTGCTTTCCATACCAACTGACTATGACTCACAGTATCGCCAGTGTTATACACCACACTGGTTTGCCAAGCAGGATAGTTACCGGCATTGGGATCGGTTGCATCGCACCCACCACCTACCACTTTTGGCGTCACAGTCAGATTCGTCGATGCGCTTGCATCTAAGGCACCATCGGAAACCAGCACGCTCAAACCATAGCGGGTCGCTTCGGTAACATTGGGGCCAGTAACCACTAACGTGGCACTATTTTGCCCGGTTGCCGACACGCCTGCGGGCACAGTCCAAGCGTAGGTTAAGGCATCACCATCTGCATCGGAGGCATTCACCACTATACTGACGGTTTTACCCGCTTCCACTGTTGCAGTGGCAGCCACACTCACCACAGGTGCTTGATTAGGCGTATCAGCCTTGTTGGTCACTGTCACTGAATCTGTGGCAGATAACCCTTCAGGATCCGTGACTTTAAGGCTAAAACCATAGGCGACATCGGTTTGGGTTGCTCCCAGTTGAATAGTCGCATTCGCCATATCTGCATTCGCGATGGCAACACTTGGCCCAGAGACTTGAGTCCAGAGATAGCTTAAAGCAGCGTTTTCAGGATCGCGCGAACCGCTACCATTGAGCGTCACATCGGCGGGACCTGTGACATTCACATCCACGCCAGCATTGGCAATGGGCGCTTTATTCACTGGCGGAGTGGTGCCTTCACCATGGCCTAAACCTTCGTGCATGGCATTCAGAATGTCACCATTATCGGCATCAAGTTCCCACGCAAAAAGCCCACCAAGTTGATTAGAAAGCACATATTGCCCCTTGGCTTTAACTGAACGAGCATCATCGAAAGTGATTAAATCGCCAGTAGATGCCTTGAACAAAGATGGCGCCTCGGCCGTTTCGTCATAGCTGTAAGTCCAACCACTTCCCATGTAATCGTTCGCTATCTGACGATAATCCACCACACCAGCTTCCCAAGTACCTTTTACTTTGCCCGTTGCCGTCCCCGTGAAAGGATTATTACCACTGTAGCCATTCACACCTGTCCAGCCGCGGCCATACATAGCGGCACCGACCACAATTTTCCCTGGGGTCACACCTTGGCCTAACAGCGCATTAACGCCATTAGCTGTGGTGTAACGAGTATTAGGATCCCAACTCGCTTCATACAGATTGGTTTGATGGCCGAGTTCAGTATTAGTCCAACCACCATTAAAGTCGTAACTCATCAAGAAGATGTAATCCATGTACTGCTGAGCAGCCTGATAATCGACTTTTTGAATTTTATCGTCACCTGCGCTAATAGCAGAGGTCAGCTCATAGGTACGACCCGTTTCGGCGCTTAGTTCATCAAGCATCGTCCGCAGTTCACGCATCAGAGTCACATAGGTTTCACCGTCATTGGCATTACCTAAATTTGGGTTAGCGCCATTCCCCCCTGGAAATTCCCAGTCGATATCCACGCCATCGAAGAATTTCCATGTCTGTAGAAACTCTTTCACCGAAGCGACAAAGATATCGCGCTTGGTTTTATCACCGAAGAAAAAGAAGGGATCCGAGAGGGTCCAACCACCGACCGAAGGTAAAATCTTCAAATCTGGATGTGCTTGCTTAAGTGCCATCAATTGACCAAAGTTACCTTTGTAAGGATCTGAATGCTCACTCACTCCCGCCTGCGGTATTTGAATCGCCGCCCAAGGATCGTGAATCGCAACTTTAAAATCACCACGACCACTACAGGCACGTTGCAACGCTTCGAAACTGCCTTCGATTTCTTTCAAGCTATCATTGATTCCATCACCACCACAAATTGGGGTAAAGCCATATAAAATATGGGTTAAGTTTTGCGCAGGTATCTTATCGACCGGGAATTTACGACCGTATACGCCCCATTCGACAAAGTAACCTCCCACCACTTTGCCTGATTTATTCGCATAGGGACGGTTGTTTTCTTTTAGGGGAGCATTGAGTGGCACTAAATGGCTGCCGTCGGTATCAGCCACGAGGATTTGTTTAGCATCACTCGCCGTACAGCCATCGCTGTTACACAGTTGTACTTGCATCTGATAACGGCCGCCCTTGTTCACCTTAAAGTTAGCGGTTCCCGACGCGCCAGATGGGCCTTCCCAAACCACATTGCCGTTGAGCAACACTTGGGCTCTATTGCCCACATCGCCACTCCAAAGGTTCCAACTGACGGAGACATCGGCGGCATCTTTCACAGTAACTAATTGATTGTAAGCGGTAGCCGCTTGATTCACTTCAATAATAGCGAACTTAGTTTCGCCCCAACCTAAAGTCGGTTTACCGGGCGCCGCTGCAAAAACGCTGGCACTGATGGTAGATGCCAGCGCTGATGCCACTAGCAAGGCTGATGTTGAAATTTGAGTCTTGAACATGAGATATCCCTATTGAATTTTTATATGAATCAATAAGGCAAACAAAGCGTAGACAGGAAACAGCACTCTCTTAAAACCATGCAAAACGACTGACAACTGCACGAAGAAAAACCTGTGGTATCCCCGCTATCATAGGTACAGACGAACCCTTAGACCGGAGGCTTTGCGTCCCAGTTTTTCAACTGGTTTGCCTTTTACACACAATGACAACGTTGTCATTGCAAATATCAGCATAAGCGTAAGCGCAATAAAATTGCAACAAAATATTATCAACTGTGTTATTGGCTAAAATCGTAAATAGAACTAGGCATCTGATAAGAAAGGAATTATGCAAATTAAACTATCGCTAATATTTACTTTGGGTAATGAGGATCATCTGAATACTTTAAGAATAAAAAAACAGGACTCGATATGCCAAAGGCATCATAAGTCCTGCTTTATATTTCACAATTTACGTCGCTTATGCAGCTAAAACTCAATCACTAAACATTCATGGCGCAAACCATTGTCGAACAACATGATGATCCTTATGCGCAGGGCATTTATGATCCTTATGCACGGGGTTATTTATGATCCTTATGCACGAGGATAGTCCCTTGCGAGCATCACTGATAAACCGCGGCAAACCAAGGTTTCCATATCATCGACACGATTGATTTTCATCTCAGCTAAGGGCGCGCTCAATGCCATTTGCTTTAAGCTTTCGAGGCAGCCTTTGTAGTAAGGAGCGCTATTCATCATACCGCCAGCAAGCCAAATTCGATTAGGATTAAATAAATTAACCGCCCACGCTAATCCCATGCCGAGATAACTGCCCGCGCGATATAAATCATCCTGAGTGGAGATTTTGCGGCTGCGCACTGAATCGCCACTGGCCAGTTGCTCTAAACTAAACTCGCCAGATTCTGTCATCACGCGACAAGGCCCCAACTCCCCCGCCACGCCCGTCGCTCCCGTAAAGACTTGTCCATTAAAGGCAATAGACATACCGATCCCAGTGCCGCACATGACCAATAACTCACAGGCATATTTCGCATCACAAGTCGCTTGCATACCCGCATCGATATCGTTGCAGATAAACTTAAGCTCACCCTGGGTTTTGACTGTATCGAAGCTCAATCCATTGAGTCCAGGTAAAGATTTACAAGAAACCAAACGATTATTTTGTACCAGTCCAGGTACGGCAATCGCTAGTTGGTAATGCTGTAAATCATAATCACGTTCAAACGCCGCGATTTGATTATTTAACTCTTCAATTTTAAAACCTTCACCTGTGGGGATTTTATATTGTTCTGTATGTCCCGCGAGATGAAGTTCGAACAGGGCTTTGGTACCGCCCACATCTATTGTTAGTATTTGCATCGCTTACTCCACTGATACATGTGCCCCACTCTGACCCCGAGTAGAGATGGCAAATGTTAGCATAGGGTCCAAATGTTAGCGATTGAATAAAACTTAAGTTGCTAATTTTTAAGGAACAAGTCCTAATTAAAACATGACCAACCTTTTATTTAATTCACTTTCCATGCTCAAAATCACATAAATAAATTAACAACAAATCCCATAACCTCAAGCGTCTTACCTGCACAAATTCACGATTGTATACAAAATCCTTTATTCGCTACCCTTGCATCTAGCGCGCTAGACTTGCGATAATCCGAGCCGGTTAAAACTCAAATCAACATATACCCAAGCTACCTGAAGATACGAGTTTCAGAGCGCCTAGGGTGCTTCAATTCAAGGCGTATCAATGACAGAATGTCGGCTACCTTTTGAATTGATGCAACACGGAAGTGAAGTGCCCTAGACGCTCCGTCCCGGCGGTTTTTAACGCACTTTATACTGCGTTGGTTATTTTTAACTTAGCCCACTAGGTCTGCAAATAACCGCCTTGCCTAAAGTGCGTTAAATTACCGCTGAATCCTGCATCTTCAGGTTGTTTGGGTATAAACCATTCATCCTTAGGCGATCTTCGCCTACCGACTCGCATAGCATGCCAGTCTTAATTGGAGCCCATATGTCACAATCAATCGCTAACCGTCTCGGTGCTATTCGTAACGAATTAACATCTGCTAATCTCGATGCTTTTATTATTCCCCGTGCCGACGAATATCTGGGCGAATATGTGCCAGCACATAACGAACGTTTGTACTGGGCAACCAACTTTACCGGTTCGGCGGGTATGGCTATCGTATTGAAAGATAAAGCCGCAATATTTACCGATGGCCGCTATACGGTTCAAGTTCGTTTGCAAGTCGATGCCACACTTTTCAGTTATGAAAGCCTAACCGATACACCACAAATTGAGTGGTTATGTGACACGCTACCAGCGAGGTCACGCGTCGGCTTCGATGCGCGCTTACATACCTTAGCTTGGTATGAAAATGCCAAAGCAATCTTAAATAAATCCCAAATCGAATTAGTTGCAGTTAAGCAAAACCCCATCGATTTGCATTGGCAGAATCGCCCAGCACAGTCGAACGCGCCTATCACTTTGTTTAGCAACGAGAGTGCTGGTAAAACCAGCCTGCAAAAACGTAACGAAATTGGTGCATTAGTAAAAAAAGCCGGTGGTGATGTTGCCTTAATCGCCGCGTTAGATTCTTTCTGCTGGCTACTCAACATTCGCGGCAATGATGTACCGCGCCTACCCGTTGTACTCGGCAGTGCCCTGCTCCACGCCAATGGCGATATGCAGATTTTCACCGATTTAAGCAAACTCCCAGAGGGCATTGAGGAGCATGTTGGCGAAGGCGTCAGCTTTAAAAGCGAGGCATATCTTGCAGATACACTCGCCAGCATGCAGGACGTAAAACTACTGGCCGATCCGAATTCTGCAAACGCTTGGGCACAAAACATTGCCCGTGAGGCAGGAGCAAAATTGATAGCTGGAATCGATCCTGTCGCTTTACCTAAAGCGCAGAAAAACGCCGCAGAACTGGCCGGCATGCGTGCCTGCCATATCCGCGATGGCGTCGCCGTGAGTCGATTCCTTGCATGGCTCGATGCCGAAGTGGCAGCCAATCGTATGCACGATGAAGGCACCCTTGCGGATAAATTGGAAAGCTTTCGCCTAGAAGATGAGCGTTACCGCGAGCCAAGTTTCGACACGATTTCAGCTGCCGGTCCTAATGCCGCTATGTGCCATTACAATCACAACAATGGCACACCAGCCATGATGACAATGGACAGCATCTACTTAGTGGATTCTGGCGCTCAGTATATTGATGGCACGACAGATGTGACCCGTACCATTGCGATAGGTGAAGTGACCGATGAGCATAAAAAAATGGTTACGCTGGTGCTAAAAGGTCATATTGCCCTCGACCAAGCTCGCTTCCCGAAAGGCACCTCAGGCCAGCAGCTCGATGCATTCGCCCGCCAATATTTATGGCAACATGGTTTTGATTACGATCACGGTACAGGCCATGGTGTGGGTCACTTTTTAAGTGTGCACGAAGGTCCGCAGCGCATAGGTAAAAATGTCAACGGTATCGCATTGATGCCCGGCATGGTGCTTTCCAACGAGCCGGGTTACTACAGCGCCGACGATTTCGGTATTCGCCTAGAAAACCTCGTCGTCGTTCAGCACTGTGAAGCACTTAAAGGGGCTGAGCGTGAAATGTATGAGTTCGATGCACTGACGATGATCCCTATGGATGCGCGCCTTATTGATAAGAGCCTGTTAACGCAAGCGGAAATAGACTGGTTTAATGCTTATCATCAGCAAGTCTTCAATACACTTTCTCCGTTAATGTCGGGTGATGAATTGGCTTGGTTAACTCAAGTGACTAAAGCAATTTAGCACTCCGCTGATAAGTAGCGATTTAAGTCGTTATATTAGTCACTTACACACTATAAAATAGAACGCCCAAGGCAATTAGCATTGGGCGTTTTTTTAGCGCTATCTGTGTGTTTTAAAACCCACGTCTTATTTCAAAACTATGATTTCAAAACACGATTTAAAAACATGAGTCGCTAAACCATAGTAGGTTGTGCCATCGGCTGATAAGCATCATCCAGCGATGCTTTAGACAACACTTCAAAGTCCTGATGAATTTCAATAAAACAATCGACTAATTCAGGGTCGAAATGCTGACCTTTGCCTTCAATAATTAAGTCGATAGCCTCTTGGTGGCTAAAGGGCCGCTTATAACATCGGGGAGAAGTCAGCGCGTCATAAACATCAACTAGGGCCACTATCCTCGCCGAAAGCGGAATATCTTCACCTTTCAAACCAAGGGGATAACCACTACCATCCCACTTTTCATGGTGACCCGAGGCAATATCGCGGCCCATCTGAATAAAAGTACATTGGGGCGCATATTCCAACAAACTGCGTAGCACTTGTCCCCCGATCACAGGATGGGCTTTAATTTGCTCAAACTCCTGCGGCGTTAATTTACCCGGTTTAAGCAAAATCGCATCGGCAATACCGACTTTACCTATATCGTGCAAAATGGCCGACAAACTAATGTCTTGAATATAATCTTCGTTCAATTCTGCAGGAGGATTGGCGGCCAGTAGTCGCTGCGACGCGAGCATTTTCGAATACTGCCGCATACGTAGCAAATGCGCGCCCGTTTCGTTATCTCTGTATTCGGCGAGTTTAGCTAAGCCTAATACGGTAGCTTGGCGTGATGCTAAGGTTGAATCGAGTGCGTCAGCCAACTTACCTAATAAATAAGTGATAGTTAACGTCAACATGGCATTGGTCACGATAAAATTGACCACCACAACGGCCCAAATACCGACACTATAACCTTGGGTTTCAGGCCAATTGAGCCAATTAAAATGATAGGCAAAACCAATCAATACCAAACTTAGCCCATTCAAACATTGGGCATATAAGCTGGCTCGATTTCCTAAAAAAATACCGACTAACGGTGGGAAAATAAATAACCAGAAAAAACCAGCTCCCGAAGGGCCAATCGCAATTAAAAAACCGATGCCGATAGCAAAACCCAGCAAGCAGCCACAGCCAAAACGCGTACTATCAGCAAGCTTAGGAAAATACAGTAAAGCAGTAAAAACAGATAAGCCAGCGTATCAAATACCACCATAAACCAGAGATCGGCGATGACGCATAAATACACACTTGTGATATATACAGGCACGCAGAGAATCGCTAGAAAGCCAAATAAACGTTCAAAGATCAAACGTCGCCAATGTGGCAGTGCCGCCGCTGTTCCCAAGGACGCTGTGGCTAATTTCGTTACACCACGCCTAAGTGATATCGCCATGGGAAGTTCCTCTTATATAGCATTCCCGCTGTGAGCTAATGAACTAGAAGAGCAAAATCAAGATACACCACTGAAGCAAGGAAAAATAAGCCATCTTTTGTTGCCCATTAAAGAATAGACTAAGGCCAATAAAGCGCTCCATGAATACTGCGATATCAAGCCGAATCAACGACATTAGCCCAATATCATCGAACATAATTTATATTTAAGATGAATGACAAATACCCACTCAAGACATAAAAGAATAACCCTATACAAAATACTAGAATTAACGATTTAACAGGATAAACGCTCGTTTAACATCATATTCTCACTACTTAAAAACTTTATATATTGCAATAGCTTATAAATACGACGAACGATTGATTTTCACTAGTCAGCCATGAGAAACCGCTCTCCTATACCCACACAAAAATGATACTCTTATCACATAACAAGCTTACTCCGATGAGAGTCAGCACAAGAAAATTCGCGCCTAACACCGCGCCCTGAACCCTAATGAACCACATCGGCCCTGAATGGACACACTAAATGAGCCAGAGTAACGCCTCAGCGAATAAAATAGTTAATACACAGAGATCAGATCAAGAAATCCGCCTAACACCACAAGATGAACTCATTTCCACCACTGATACTCGCGGTATCATCACTTACGTTAACGCCCGTTTTGCCGAAGTCTCAGGCTATAGCGATCAAGAATTAATTGGCAGTGCCCACAATATGGTGCGCCATCCAGATATGCCGAGTGCCGCCTTTAAGGAAATGTGGGGAAAACTTAAGTCAGGCCAATCTTGGCGCGGCATAGTCAAGAACCGCTGTAAAAATGGTGGCTTCTATTGGGTCGATGCCTTTGTGTCTCCCTTGTTTGAAAACGGCATTATTGTCGGTTACCAATCGGTGCGCATTCAGCCTCAAGTCGCCTACGTCACGAAAGCTAATGAGATTTACCAAAGACTCAAATTAGACAAATCCATTCCTAAACCCTTAAGTTTAATGCAAAAACGTATCGTATCTGCGGTTGTCGCCTCCACAGGTTTACTGATCGCTGGCTACTTTTGGGGCTGGGGCGTGATTATCGCAGGGGCGATTCTGATGAGTTTAAACCTCGCCATTTTCTACGATGAGGCTTTTCGTATTCCCGCTAAACTGATTGAAATGCAAACCAAATATGACTCTATCAGTCGTTACATTTACTCGGGTGCAGATACCTCTTCTATTCTCGATTTCCAGCTCATCATGCTACAGGCCAAAATGAATGGCGTACTTGGGCGCACCCAAGATCAAGCCAATCAATTACATGCAATTGCCGATCAATTAGTGGTTGCGACCGAGCAAACCTATGTCAGCCTAGATCAAGAGAAAAGTCAGCTAGAACAGCTCTCTGGCGCGATGGAAGAAATGAGTTCAACCATCACAGAAGTGGCGCAGAATACCCATCTCACGTCCACCAGCATCAATACCGCCTATGATCTTTGCCTTAAAAGCAGTGCCAACATGAAGGCCAACACTCAAAAAATGGAGCAACTGGCAAAGTCTGTTGCCGATGCCACCAACAATGCCCATCAATTAAATAAAGAAGCCGAGCAAGTCGCTAATGCGATGGGCGAAATTGACTCTATTGCCGAGCAAACGAATCTCCTCGCCCTCAATGCCGCGATTGAAGCGGCCCGTGCGGGTGAACAAGGCCGTGGGTTTGCCGTGGTCGCCGATGAGGTTCGCGCCCTATCGAGCAGAACCCAGCTATCAACCAACAGTATTTCTAAGAGTGTCGATAAGATGTTCACTATGCTCAACGCATGGGCCAAAGAAATGGAACAAAGCCGTCAACATGCGGAGCGTTGTGCCAGCGATATTCAACTGTCCGCCGACAATGTAAACACCATTTACCAAGAAGTGAGTGATATCCACACCTTTGCCCAACAAAATGCAGTGGCAGCCGATCAACAGCGTCAAGTGGTCAATGAGATCGCCAGTAATATTCACTCCATCACCCATGCCAGCGCCGAGAACTTAGCCGCAACCCATCTGATTGGTGATGCAGCCCATCTTCTTAAACACAATGCCGAAAAAGCCCTTGGCCTGAGGCGCACCTTCGGTTAAACATAAATACAAGATCCAAAATACCGCAGCCTAGGTTGCGGTATTTTCTAATATAGCGAGCTTTAATCCGTATTGTTGAGTCCATATTTTACTCAACCCTTGTATAGATCAATAAGACCTAGCCCACCTGAACCAGTGCCAAGCCTTTTATCTCCTCCTGATGAAATGATGCAGATAAAATGCCAAAACACTAAAAAGTACAGGTTTTAACCGAAATTTTTGCTATACTCCGCGCCCGCCATTTTTCTTATAAAATCTGTGTGGAAGAATGAGCCAGCCGGTACACCTCTCTCCTTTAGACGAGTGATAAAGAGGCTAGTGGCGCTTGAATGTTTGAATAAGTGAACGATAGGAATCCAAAATGAGATTTGAATCTTTTAGTTTTTCCCCCGAGATTTTGCGCGCTATCTCAGATTGCGGTTATCAACAAATGACGCCTATTCAGCAGCAAGCGATACCTGCTATCCGCCGCGGCCAAGATGTCTTAGCCAGTGCCCAAACCGGTACGGGTAAAACCGCCGCTTTCGCGCTGCCGATCCTGCAAAAGATGGTTGAAAAGCCAAGCGAAACGCTAAAGTCGAATGCCCGCGTATTGATCCTTACGCCAACCCGTGAGCTTGCCGCTCAAGTGGCTGACAACGTTACGGCTTACTGCAAGTACTTAAACTTCAGCGTCTTAACCATTTACGGCGGCGTAAAGATTGAGACTCAAGCGCAAAAGCTGAAACGCGGCGCCGATGTGATTGTTGCCACCCCAGGTCGCTTACTTGAGCACCTTACCGCCTGTAACTTAAGCCTGTCGAACGTCGACTTTTTAGTGCTAGACGAAGCCGATCGCATGCTCGACATGGGCTTTAGCGCCGATATCCAAAAAATCCTTCAAGCGGTAAATAAGAAGCGTCAAAACTTGTTATTCTCGGCCACTTTCTCAAGTGCGGTGAAAAAACTCGCCAACGACATGATGGTTAAACCGCAAGTGATCAGCGTTGATAAACAAAACACTACAGCCGACACCGTTAGCCAGGTAGTTTATCCGGTTGAACAACGCCGTAAACGCGAACTGCTTTCTGAGCTTATCGGCAAGAAAAACTGGCAACAGGTATTGGTATTTACTGCGACCCGTGAAGCCGCCGATACACTAGTCAAAGAATTAAACTTAGATGGTATCCCATCTGAAGTGGTCCACGGTGAAAAAGGCCAAGGCAGTCGTCGCCGCGCCCTGCGTGAGTTTGTGGCGGGTGATGTTCGGGTGCTGGTTGCCACCGAAGTCGCTGCCCGTGGTCTGGATATCCCAAGCCTTGAATACGTAGTCAACTATGACTTACCTTTCCTCGCCGAAGACTATGTCCACCGTATCGGTCGTACAGGCCGCGCGGGTAAAACTGGCGTAGCCATTTCTTTCGTGAGCCGCGAAGAAGAGCGCACCTTAGCCGATATCGAAAAATTAATTGGTCAACAGATTCGCCGCGTCACTGTGCCAGGTTATGAAGTTGGCAGCCGCGAATTGCTATTAAAGCAATTGCAAACCCGCCGCAGTTTTGCCAAAAAGCAACAAAGAACCGACAACGTCGGCGCTCAAGTTGCTGCTGAGAAAAACATGCAGGGCCGCCGCGTAAAAATGAAGGTGGGTCAAGCACCGAGCAAAGCGAAAAAGCTTAAGTAATCGCTAAAACGGGCGGTGTAAAACGCATAGCGTTTAACCCCATCCCACGTGTTTTAGTCGAATCGGCCACAACAACTGTTGTGGCCGATTTTTTTATGCCCAATTCGATAAAGCACTGCCCACTTTAACCAACAGCAATCCTTTATTGATAACAAAACGACCATAACGCGGGAAACAAACTCAGCAGCATCGCCCCCGCGAGCAATCGCTCGCGACCGTTAAGCTTTTTACCATCGACAAGTTGGCGACGACTGTAAAGAAACAAGAGTAACCCGGGGCCGTAAAGTAGCAAGGACAGCAACAGATACTCGACACCAGCGGCATAGAGTAGCCAGAGTCCATAACCGCTCGCCACCAGCGCCACGACTCTCATCAGCCCATTGCCCTGTCCACTCAAAGAAAGCTTCAGCAGGAACAGTCCAATCAATAGATAAGGCACTAAAATCATCGACGTAGAAATGAGTAACAGATTGGTATAACCCTTACCTAGCAGCCACACCAGTAACAAACAAAACTGCACTGTTAAGCTAGATAACCAGAGGGAAGCGATCGGTGTGCCATTGCGATTCTGCCGCAAAAAGATGGCAGGGAAAGCACCGTGGCGGGCTGCGCTGAAAGGCACCTCTGCCGAGAACAGGGTCCAACTCACGTAGGAAGCCAGCACAGAAACAATAAGCCCGATACTGATCAGCGCCTTACCCCAAGAGCCGCTCATGTGTCCCATCAGTCCCGCCATAGAGGGATTTGGCAGCGCAGCAAGTTCAGGACGAGCCAAAATTCCCAACGCTAACACAGAGATAAGCACATAAAGTAGTAGCGCCAGCACGACGCCAAGGACAGTCGCCGTGCCCACATCCCGCTTATTTTTAGCACGCGCCGATAACACAGCCGCACCTTCGATACCGGTAAACACCCAAAGCGTGATCAACATAGTGTTACGCACTTGCTCCGACACTGGCACAGCTAAAGTGCTGGCCGCTTGGTCCTGAGCAAAAGTCACAGGGTCAAAGTAATAGCAAGCAAACAGTACAAACAGCAATAACGGCAAACTCTTGGCTAATGTCGCCACCAGATTGAACATGGCAGCCTGCTGTACGCCTCGGGAGACCAACCAATGCACCGCCCACAAAATGCACGACTCACCGATAAAAGCGGCCAGCGTATTACCCTCGCCAAACCAAACTTGCTGCGGCGTATCGACAAAGCTACCAAGGGCGGCAAACGCAATCACTAAATATCCCACCACGCCTATGGTGGCGCAAAGCCAGTAGCCCCAAGCAGAAAAAAAGCCCACTAGCTCACCAAAACCGGCTCTGGCGTAGGTATAAATGCCGCCATCAAGCTCAGGCTTCAAGCGCGACAGATAGAGGAAACTCGCAGCCAATGCCAAGATGCCCACACCTGTGATCCCCCAGCCAATCAACACCGCTCGAACACCCGCCACTTCGGCCATGTTTTGCGGCAGGCTGAAAATCCCCGCACCTACCATAGAGCTGAACACTAGGGCTGTGAGTGACCAGAGACCTATCCTGTTCTCTTTCATACAAAATCCTTAGCGCAAACGAGTAGAAAGAGCCTGAATGTGTTCGGGACCAATGCCGCAGCAACCACCGATAAGCGAAGCCCCTACCGCGCGCCAACGTTCAGCCCAACCCAGATAATCGAGCGGCCCAAGATCAGCACGGATCTCATCCAGACCATCGTTAGCCGACGCCTCTTTCGGCTGAGGAGGAAATGCATTGGCATAGGCACCGAGTCGAATATCGGCACGCCCCAGAGCACTTAATCTGTCGCTGGCCACCTGTAATGCCGCCTCAATCACCTCAGGCTGACAACAGTTGAACAGAATCGCATCCACACCGACTGCTACTAACGCGTCGATAGCATCTGCCACCCGCTCACCGGAGCGAAGTGTCGGTTCGCTACCTAACGTCTCGTCCTCTAAGGTAAAAGAAACCCAAAATGGTTTGCCATCTTCAGGCAGCAAGGCCTTGATGGCTAAAGGCTCGGCAATCAAACTCATGGTTTCGGCTAACCAGAGATCGACACTGGGCAACAACGCTCGAATGAGTGGGAGAGCCAACTCACTCACTCTCGCGGCCTCAAATAAATCGGCACGGTAAGAGCCAAACAAGGGTGGCAATGAGCCCGCGACGCGAACCGCATTTGCGTGTTCATCCGCAACATCCCGTGCCAGTTTGCCCGCCAATGCAGCCAGCGCTTCCCCCTCGGCGGCAAAACGCTCGTCACCGATATGAAACGGCACGAGTGCATAACTGTTGGTGGTGATAACGTTGGCTCCGCTGGCTACGTAGGCTTGATGTACCTCAGTCACAGTGTGCGGCGCTTCTATCAGGGCTAGCGCCGACCACTCAGGCTGGCGAAAAGGTGCACCCCGTCTTGCTAGCTCACGCCCCATGCCACCATCCAAAACCCACAGTTGCTGCTTATCCATTTCTCTTACCTCAATCTTTTTATGCGACTTCGTTTTACTCAGGCACTCATAGTTAATGAGAATCCTGCTACCTAGCACCTTGCTGCGTTCGATGACGACAATGCATAGCTTCAGTGATTAGCTTAATAACGGCAAAACCATCTAGACGTTTAGATGGCTACAACAAAATAAAGGAATCTCGATTTAGCCGCAATCGATATCAGTAAAAAACACGAATTAATCTCAAACTTGAATAAATGGATGCCGCAGCGCTACGAAAATATGCCAGTTGACAGCAAGAGACGAAGTATTGATGGGATCGTTGATGGAAGACATTGATGAGGGCATTGATGAATGATATTGCTGCGGAATGAGCTAGTGAACCTAGAAGATGATGGCTAAAAAAGTGGAGAACAAGATGAGTGCCCTCCATGTCTTTGGATAATATGAGATTGGTATTTACCCAATTCGTTTAACTATTTCCAGCCCTGCAACCAAAGGTCTTCATCTTTTAAATCATGCCAGTTTATAGGTATAACTCGCTTTGACATCACAGCTTCAATTGAGCACGAGATCACTATGCCTTCCTCATCAAATTCAATCTCAGTGACTAAAAAATGTTTTTCTTTATTGGTCGGCTTAACGGCGGTCCACTTACTGTTGAGTAATTTCTTAGGGTTAATTTTATTCATCAAAACTCCGCGTGACAGCTAATTTGCTGGGTTATGCAATAACTTTCTCGAATCCCCGTTCCTTTAGAAACTCGCTTGAGAGCGCCTTGGCCAATACGAACAATACAGCAAGACAGCGCAATGGCACTTACGCAAAAAGCACTTAAGCGAAGATCTCGTCAACGGATATGACTTAAGCAACAAATTACACAAGCAGAACCCAGTACTAGAACAGACAATAGAAAACTGTCGGTGCTTAGAAATGCAGCCATTGAAAGATAACGTTAGGAATACCCATGTCAAGCATACTAAAAACACTTTGCCTCACAGGCACTCTATTGCTCACTAGCTTTACGACTTTGGCACAACCCATTGCTAAGGATGAGTTTTCCATCAGTCCGCTACTTAATGGTCAGCAAATCCCTAAGGTAAACTTGCAAGATATCAATGACAAAACGGTCGATTTAGCAGAATTAACCCAGAAAAAACCAACCATTTTCTTCTTTTACCGTGGTGGCTGGTGCCCATTTTGTAACAATCAAATGGGGCAACTAAAAGCGATTGAGCCTGAGTTATTAAAAATGGGCTTTCAGTTAGTGGGAATTTCACCCGATACGCCAGCTCAACTTAAGGTTTCGGCGGCAAAAAATGAGCTTAAGTATCTGCTGCTTTCCGATGAAAAAATGCTGGCATCCCAAGCCTTTGGTTTAGCTTTTTACACTAGCGAAAAAGTGACTGAAACCTATACCGCACGCCTTAAGCTCGAGAATCCTTTATGGATCACCCCTGAAGGTGCCAAACGTTTAGTCTTACCTGTACCCGCCATTTATATCAGCGACGACAAGGGATTGATTCATTTTCAATATATCAACCCAAACTACAAAGTAAGGCCCGCGCCAAAGCTGATTTTAACCGCCGCGAGTTTGGTGGGATCGCAAGAATAAATATCGGTTTAACGACCGCTTTGCTAAACTAGCTCCGCCGCAATCAATATCGTCCAAGTTCAAATAGATAACATCACTTCAGCCCGCGGCGGAGTCATAATGAATTCTCAAACCTATAACCAAGCTGTGCTCGAACTCGCCCTTGCGGGTCTTGCCGATTTAACCGCTTCAGCACAGACCAAGAAAGCCCAGCGCACTTCTGCGCAGGAAAGTCATTTTTTGTGTAATTGGATGGTCGAGTCCTTAAAGGAAAAACGCTTTTCTAAACTGGTAGCCGAGGATCTCACGGCTTGGATACGTTTGGCTCGCAGCCAAGGTGCGGGCGCCGAACTCAAGCGTTTGCTAGAAAGGATAGTGTATCAATATCAATCAGTTGAGACATCAGAGCAAGCTTTAGGTACGGCATTAAATGCTATGATAGCAACCTTAAAGCAAGCCGAATGGTTGGTCTTTACTGACACTGAAATCAGTGCCAAGCTGAAACTCGATGGTGATGGTCAATCTAGCTTAGTGATTGATGCCAAAGAATTTAATCAACATATTAAAGACAATCAGCTGATCAAGCCAATCAACTTATATGTCCGCGCCGATGAACAGACACTAACGCGTATCGCCCTGTCCCATGGGTTATTGCTCAGCCAAGGCAACAAGAAAACCAGTTTGATTAAGCACCATAAAACCTATCAAATTTTCCCTAATAATCAGCAGCCAGCTTTGTGTCAGCTATTGGCTTAAGGTGTAATAGCGAAAAGCAGAAAATAGCTTAAATATGGCGGATGTGACTGATTGTGATCCAATAAACAATTCATTCACACAGTTTAGATAGAATGACCATCGGATAGGTCTTGGCTAAAGCAGAGATAACAAGGATAAAAGCAATATGGTTAAGCGATGTTTGCAGTATAAACACTTAGTTCGATTTGCCTTGTTCACCCTTTGCTTGACTCAACAGCATGCCTTTGCGGAACAGCTCAAATACAATATCACTGGCTCCTATTCTTGGTATCCGTATTTTATCGGTGATCAAGCCGAGGCACCGGGGATGATCACTGAGCTTATTCCGATGATTTTATCTATGGCTGAAATCAAAGGTGAAATCCTCGCCCTGCCGCCAAAGCGCACCAATAATGCGCTAGAAACCGGTCAACTCGACTTTGATATCGTCAGCCCTAGTTGGTTTGAAAAGCAGGATTTAGGGCCGCTGTTTGTCAAATCGGCCCCCATAATGCAAATCACTGAATATGTGGTCACATTGCCAGAGAATGTCAGTAAATATACAGATATCAGCCAGATAAAAGGCCAAGAAATAGGTACAGTGCGCGGTTATTTATATCACGACGATAAAGATTTTATCCGCGCAGACTTTACCTCAGAGCAGGAACTGATCAAAGCCTTAGATAAACACAGAGTCAATGCCGTTATTGCTGGTAATTACCCGGCGTTGTATTGGTCGACTCAGTTGCGGATCCCTGTCGCACTGGCGGCAGTGCATTCTGATGGTGACTTAGTGTTTAGGTTGCGAAAAGAACATGCCGATTTGCTTCCTGCCATCAATCAAGCCATAGCGACACTGAAGGCCAATGGTAAAATTGACGAAATCATCAAAAAGTACACTCAAACGCTGGCAAGCTAATTTCACGCTAGCTATATGAGATATTTGCGATAAAAAAGCGCCCGAAGGCGCTTAATCAATATCAATGAGGTCGCAGAATCTCAGTTTGACCATTCACAAGGATCATAATTAGCGAGGACGGCCGCATAGCTGTGACTCAATCCCAGAGTCGAGTAGTAATAACCTTTCCCCTGATTGTCCACTGCATAATGGATATCCTCGGCCCCAAGCTGTTGTGGTAATTGCTCACGCACATTGGCTAATGTAGGCTCATCATAAAGATAGGGGGCAAACGTCAGTACACTCTCCAGATAGACCTCAGTATGGCGGCAGCTATTGCGACGGATCTGGGCAATAATCGCCTCAAACGCTTCACCCCGCTCCAATGCTAACCATTGCTCAGCGTAACGTTCAACTATGCTTCTGTCGGAATAGAAGAAATACCGCTTATCCGACAAACGCATCTGCACATCCTTGTAAGCCTCATTGAGGATCAGGCGAATATAACTGTTAACCGTTTGCTCACTATCCCACTCGAGCCCTGCCACGGCGGCGATTTGCTCCGCCGTGACTAAGCGTCCGTGTTGGCTAAATACCCTGATATAACCGACAAGTTCAATCATAGTGTCCAACTATAGTGTTCAACTGGGTAACAGGCCTCGCGCCGCCAATCTATCGGCAACAAAACCTAGGCTAAACTTGTCGAGCGTGGCCCGAGTTGGCGCACCGGTTTGAATATCCCAACCAAAGGCTTCATAGAACATGTCCAGCGCCGTTTGCATGTCAGCGCGGTCCATCTTGATGGTGCCCTCTTGACCGAAGTTTTTATCTGGATTCAAATCATAAACCCAGTCACTGAGCACATCATGCTCTTCGCGCATATTGCTTTCATTCATTTGCAATACGGTTAAGGCACGGTGTAAATGCAGCACTCTTTCCGCCTTAAAGTCCAATTCCGTTTCTGTGGTTTCAATCCCAGTCACTAAACTGAACATCTGCGATTCAATGGTGCTATCGCCTTCATAGTTACGATTTTTATCCGGTGATGCCAGCAGTGGGAACATCCAATTACACAGTGTCAGAGAATCATGTAATACGTTTTTCACCAGCGACCATTTTGCAAAACGGATCTTAGCCGCATTGATTGGGGTATACCAATTCACCTTATCGAATGCACCTTCACCCCATTTTTTCTCGGCAATCGCCACTGTCATATCGTGTGGCAAACCACTGTTAACTATGTTGATGTGGGAATGGCACTGAGCATCACGGTTAAAGACGACGTTGATTAACGTACCCACCTGACCCGCGGTTTCACTGGCATGGTGCACGGCAGCATTGGTTTTTTTGTTGAATACCTTAGTGGCACTTTCTTTATGAATATCCCAATTACCTAACTTAGGATTGGTTCCATCTAACCCCCAACGCTTGATCAAATCATATAAGCCGTCGGCCATATGGGAAATTTCACCTTCTTTAAACGCCACTCGGCGATAAAAATCAAGTAAGAAAGCGGGATCTTGGTTATCCCAGAGCGCCCAAGGAATACTGTTAAATTCATCTTCAGGTAATAAATGCTTAAACATATCCTTTGTTTTTAGGAATTTAAATAGATGCGAAATGGAGCCATAGTTACACCAAATACCATAGTCATCGAGAATATGAGCCCCTAAAGCGCCCGCCATCGCATGTGCTTCTGTACCATTTTTGGTGCCCATTAAATACTGTGGTACGAGGAATCCCATACAGACGTTAGATATATGTTCGGTTTTACGACCGTATTTGCTTTTCAATTCAGGGACTTTTAGCTCGCAGAAGCAACGTATTGGGCATGAATGACAGCCTCCCGTACGCTTCATCCACTTATTGGCGTATTCCACACCTATGTAGCTCTCTGCCATTGAAGTTCGAAACCCAATACGATTGCGTTCATTCCATGGCACTTCGCCTAAATCGATTTCTTGATCGGCAGCGCCCCACTTCAAACCGGGCCGAGATTTCCAGCGGCTGATGGGTGCTGAGTACTCAGCCCAAGATTGCGGCGTTGAAGGAACGACACCATTATTGTTGGCACCGATAATACCTAAAATATGGTCATCTAAGGCACGCATCTTTTCATTATTGGCGGCGATTTTAACGGCGCCAGTGCCGATAATGCCGATACCTTTACAATTTTTGGACCCCATTACCGAGCCATGACCACCTGCTGAGTGCCCGCCCTGAGTCATAATGACAGAAAGAGGCACTTGGTTTTCACCCGCTTGGCCAATCGCAGCGACTTGTGCATTGGGTCCCATCATTTGCGCGATCATAGCGTGGGTATCAAATATACCTTTACCCCATAGGGCATCGGCAGGTTCAATCGTGACCTTATCATCCACAATTTTAAGCCACACAGGACTGCTCGCTTTGCCTTCTATTGCTATCGCATCGAAACCCGCAAATTTCATTGCGGGTGAAAAATGCCCACCAAAGTGACCATCGGCAATCAGATGTTTTTCAATTACAGGACTACGGGAAGTAATGGTTGTTCGTCCAGTACAAATAACGCCTGAACCCGTTAATGGCCCGGCAGAAAAGACAATAATATTATCTGGGTCGATTGCAGTAATATTATCCTTATGATCATCCCACAATATTTTATAACCAATCCCCATACCACCGATATAGTCATAATATTTATTGATTGGCTCATACCATATATGATTAGTTGTTAAATTAACTCTGAGGACTTTACCCGCCCAACCACCTATTTTATCACTCATATTATTTCTCCTGAATTTAAGAAACTAAGCCGGTATATTTTTCGTATTGTTCTAATGCAGCTTCAGCCTCTTCCCAGTTATAAAATTTAATTGCACCTGTAGGACAAACTTGCGCGCAGGCAGGTTTACCGTTACATAAATCACATTTGACGGCTTTCATTTTACTGCGAACAACTTTAATGACTTGCTGAGGACACTTATCTGCACAATAACCACATCCGACACAACGTTCTTCATCAATCACTTTGGCGCCAGTCTGTTCATTCGTTGAAATAGCTTGCTGTGGACAAACTTCAGTACAGACTTCGCAGTGGCGACAAGTGGAAGGAACAACGGTTTTATCGCCGCATTCTCCTCGTTGTATTTCATAGTCAAATTGCACACCATGTGGGCCATAGTTCATATTTCTTTCTACTTTGACGCGGGCAAGTGTCGGACTGCTATCCCCTTCATGGTTCCAACCACAGGCAATTTCACAGCGTCTGCAGCTAACACAAACCGTAGGGTTCACCACCATGAGTCCACCAGGCATGACTTCTACTATCTCTTGGCTATTACTGTCACTGCCACAACCGGTCAGAAAACTTATTAATGTTCCGCTATAAACTGTACCGACAGCAACGCCCATACCGCCTTTAAGCATTCCTCTTCTGGTAATCATATTTGATCCTTTATTAGTCAAAGCAATATAATTAAAATATGCATACACTTTGATTCCCGACAATTTATGCTAAAGTAATTATGTCTTTGATTTTTAACCTGCGTCACAATTACCCATATTGGGGCATTATTAGATCAAGTTACACGACATGCATCAGAGTAACGTTTTCAAGAATTAACAATTCAACATCTAGCAAATTTAAATAATGCCTCACTTCAAATTACCTTAATATAATTAACAAATAACTTTTAAATTTGGTTAATTAAGTGCAACTCGACTCATAACTAAGTTAATATC